>DASSXC010000136.1:0-7943 GCA_035704205.1 Solirubrobacterales bacterium
GGGCACCGCCGGGTGCTGCTCGTCGCGCTGTCGATCTTCGCCCTCGGCTCGCTTTCGGCGGCGGTCTCGCAGGGGTTCGTCTGGCTGGTCGCCTCGATCGCCGTCGCCGGGATGGGCGCCTCGACGCTCTACCCCTCGAGCGCGGCGATGATCGCCAACCGGGTGCCGGAGGCGCACCGCGGCGACGCGCTCGGCAAGTACTCGGCGATCGGCGTCAGCGTGTTCACGATCGGGCCGGTGATGGCCGGCCTGCTGACCGAGGCGATCGATTGGCGAGCGCTCTTCGGCCTGCAGCTCGCGGTCGGAGCCGGGCTCATCCTGCTCGGCTGGCTGAAGGTCGACAACCGCCCGGCCGGCGAGCCCGAGCCCTTCGACACCGGTGGCCTGGTCGTGCTGATGACCGGCCTCACGGCGCTGCTGGTGGCGTTGATGCAGGCGCTCTCCTGGGGCTGGGACTCGGGCGCCACGCTCACCCTCTTCGGCGTCGGCCTCTCGCTCCTCGGCGCCTTTGGCTCCCTCGAGCTGCGCAAGCGATACCCGCTGCTCGACGTCGGCCTGCTGCGCCGCCGCGTCCTGCGGGGCATCGTGCTGGCGATGTTCGCGGCGCAGGTCGTCGTCACCGGGTACATCGTCTACGTCGCCACCTACTTCCAGCACGTGCTCGGCTACGGGCCGCTGCTCGCCGCTCTGGCGATCGTCCCCTCGATGCTCGCCGAGCCGGCGTTCAACATCATCGCCGGCCGTGCCACCGACCGGATGGGCGCCCGCCGGCCGGCGATCGTCGGCTACCTGGCCACGGCCATGGCCCTTGCTTGGGTGGCGCTATTCGCCGACCGGGAGAACTACGCCTTGCTGCTGCCGGGCCTGCTGCTGCTCAGCGGCTCGATCGCGCCGATGTTCACCTCGCTGCTCACCGGCCTCAGCAACGCGGTCAGCGCCGAGGAGCGCGGCGACGCCAACGCCTTGGTCCTTACCGTGCGCTGGATCGGCGCCGCGGTAGGCACGATGGTGCTCGGCCTCGTCATCCACTCCGGCGGCGGCGAAGCCACTCCCACCGCCTCGCCCTACGCCACCGCCTTCGCGATCCTCGCCGCCACGGCCTTGGCTGGCGCAGCGGCTTGCGCCCTCCTGCTCGACAGCGAGCGCTCCTCCACCGGCCGGGACGCGCCAGGTCCTACTTGATGAAGAGCATCTCCTCGTACTTGGGCAGCGGCCAGAGGTCGTCGGCGACGACCTTCTCCAGCTTGTCCGCCGCCTCGCGGACCTGAGCCATCGCGGCGATCTGCTTGTCGCGAGCGTGGAGCGCCATCTCCATTCCCTCGAGGCCGGGGTCGGCGTTGGCCTCCTGGAGGCCGTCGAGCGCGCCGATCAGCTCCCCGATCAGCGATTCGACTTCTTCCCCCGGCTTCGGGATGTTCACGGCTTTCGCCAGCGCTAGGTGGCGCAGCGCCGCCGGCAGGATCATCGTCTTGGCGATCGAGAAGGTGGTCTCCGCCTCGATGTTGGCGCGGATCCAGTACTGCTCGACCCAGACCTCGTAGCGCGACTCCAGCTCGCGCTTGGAGAGCACCTCGTACTTCTCGAAGGCGGCGACCGTCTGGTCGGCGAGCACTTCGGGCAGCGCGTCGGGCGTCGTGCGCAGGTTCTTCAGCCCGCGCTGCTCGGCTTCGGCGTGCCACGCCTCGTCGTAGTTGTCGCCGCCGAAGCAGACCTGCTTGTTGGCCGCGTAGGACTCCTTGACGAGGTCGATCACGGCCTCGGCGACGTCGGTGCCGCCGGAGGTCTTCGCCTCCAGCTCGTCGGCCAGCTCGTCGATCGCCTCGGTGACGATCGTGTTCAGCACCGTGTTGGGGAAGGCGAGCGACATGCTCGATCCCAGCGCCCGGAACTCGAATTTGTTGCCGGTGAAGGCGAAGGGAGAGGTGCGGTTGCGGTCGCCGCCGTGCATCGGCAGTTTCGGCAGCACCGTCGCCCCCAGCTCGAGAAAGGAGGCCGGGGTGTGGGGGTCGCCCTCGCCGCTGGCAATCGCCTCGAACACCTTCTCCAGCTCACCGCCGAGGAAGATCGAGATGATCGCCGGCGGCGCCTCGTTGGCGCCCAGCCGGTGGTCCTGGCCGATGTTGGCGACCGAGGCGCGCAGCAGCCCCTGATGCACGTTGACCGCTTGAATTACTGCGGCGCAGAAGAAGAGGAAGTGGATGTTGTCGGCCGGCGTGTCGCCCGGGTCGAGCAGGTTGCTGCCGGTGTCGGTCCCCATCGACCAGTTGTTGTGCTTGCCCGAGCCGTTGACGCCGGCGAAGGGCTTCTCGTGCAGCAGGCAGACGAGGCCGTAGCGGCGGGCGACGCTTTCCAGCACCTGCATCATCAGCTGCTGGTGGTCGGAGCCGACGTTGGAGTTCTCGAACACCGGCGCGATCTCGTACTGGGCCGGCGCGACCTCGTTGTGGCGGGTCTTGACCGGGATGCCGAGCTTGCGCATCTCCAGCTCGGACTCGAGCATGCAGGCGAGGATCCGCTCCGGGATCGAGCCGAAGTAGTGGTCGTCGAGCTCGTGGCCCTTGGGCGGCTTGGCGCCGAACAGGGTGCGGCCGGTGGAGATCAGGTCGGGGCGCTCGAAGAAGTACTGCTCGTCGATCAGGAAGTACTCCTGCTCGGCTCCGACGGTGGTGAAGACCCGCTTGCTGTCCTCGTCGCCGAGCAGGCGCAGCGCCTTGATCGCGGAGCGGGAGAGGGCGTCCATCGAGCGCAGCAGCGGGATCTTCGCGTCGAGCGCCTCGCCGGTCCAGGAGGCGAACGCCGTCGGGATGCAGAGCAGGGCCCCGTTCGGGTTCTCGAGGATGAAGGCGGGGGAGGTCGGGTCCCAGGCGGTGTAGCCGCGCGCCTCGAAGGTGGCACGGACGCCGCCGGTCGGGAAGGAGGAGGCGTCGGGCTCACCCTGGATCAGCTCCTTGCCGGAGAAGCCGGCCAGCGCAGTGCCCTCGGCGCCGGGGTCGAAGAAGGAGTCGTGCTTCTCCGCGGTCGAGCCGGTCAGCGGCTGGAACATGTGGGTGAAATGGGTCGCGCCGTTCTCCAGCGCCCACTCCTTCATCGCCTCGGCGACGGCGTCGGCGAGACTGGGGTCGAGCGCCTCGCCGTGCTCGAGCGTCGCCTGCAGTTTCTCGAAGACGTCGGCGGGCAGCCTTTCGCGCTGCACGCCGACGGAGAAGACGTTGGCGCCGAAGGGGTCGTTCTCGGGCAGGGTCAGGTCGAGCGCGCCGAGGGCCTCCCCGTTGGAGCTCCACTGCGCGGCGGTCACGTTCTGCTGGCGGATGCGGGTCATCGCTGTGTCAGTCCTCGCTTGTGGCGCGCCCGTCCGGCGCGCGATCGGTTACCGGTCTAACTCCCTCATGAAGAGCCCCAGCAATGTAATGGGAACGGACGGGAAATGCCTTTGTACCGCGGTACAAGGATCGTCCCGCGTGCTTATCCGCCGTGAACGAGCGCCACGATTTGCACAAAATTTCTTGACTGATCAGGCCGGAGCGGCTATCCCTTCTCTGTTCCCCGAACGGGGCGCGGGCGCCTGGCCCTGCCGCCCGGCGCCGAATCGAATCCGAAAGGAAGAGACGATGATCCGTAATTTCAGGGCCCTCGGGCTTGCCCTGGTGGCTGTTTTCGCGTTGAGCGCCATGACCGCCTCGGCGGCCTCGGCGCAGACCCAAGGGACGGTGACAACGAACGACGGCACCGCAAAAACACTGCTGGGAACAGTAGACGAAGAATTCCTCACCGGCAACTCCTTCACAGCGTTCAAAGAAGTCGTCGAATGCGTAAAAACGAAGTACACATTCCATAAATGGAACGTGACACCGCACGAGGCCGTGCCATACAAAGCGACGACAATGACAGTCACGCCCCACTACAGCGAATGCTATCTGTTCCCGGGCAAATTTCCGGCGACAGTGTTCATGAACGGCTGCGACTACGTGGTGCACATAGGCGATACAACCGGGCTGAGCGGCAACGAATACAAAGCGACCCTCGACGTGGTGTGCCCGCCGAACAAAACAATCCAGATCGGCATCTACTCCGGCGCCGCACACAGCGTGCGGGTCTGCACATGGGACATCACGAGCCCAACCGGAGTGGGGGGCGCCGAGTGGGTTCATCAAAAAGATTTCGATGACTCCGACCTCGCCGGCTCATTCAAACCAATCAAATACGACAAAACGGGCCTGTGCGGGAACGCGACCGACAATGAAGGCAAATTCGACGTCAATACGACAATCGAGGCCAGCGACAGCACCGCGGTGACAATCACCGACTGAGACAGCTGCTCTGGTGAAAAACAGGATGGTGGCAATGGGCAGGGCTTGCCCGGCCCATTGCCTTTCTCTGTTCCCCGAACGGGGCACAGGCGCCCGGCCTTGCCGCCCGGCGCCGAATCCAATCCGAAAGGAAGAGACGATGATCCGCAACCTGAAGGCCCTCGGGCTCGCCCTGGTGGCCGTCTTCGCGTTGAGCGCCACGACCGCCTCGGCGGCCTCGGCGCAGACCCAAGGGACACTGACAACGAGCGACGGCACCGCGAAAACACTGCTGGGGACAGTCGACGAAGACTTCCTCACCGGCAACTCCTTCACAGCGTTCAAAGAAGTCGTCGAATGCACAAAAACCCTATACACAGGCCACAAATGGAACGTGACACCGCACGAGGCCGTGCCTCACAAAGCGACGACAGCGACAATCACGCCCCACTACAGTGATTGCTTCGCGTTCCCGGGTGAATTGCCAGCAACAGTATTCCTGAACGGCTGCGACTATGTCGTGCACATCGGTGAGACAACCGGGCTGAGCGGCAACGAATACAAAGCCACTGCCGACATAGTGTGTCCGCCAAACAAAACAATCCAGATCGGCGTGTACAGCTCTTCCACGCACGGTCTGCTCCTTTGCACGCTTGACGTCATGAGTGCGACCGGCGTGGGGGGCGCCGAGTGGGTCCATAACAAAGCGGGCGAAGGCGATGACATCGACCTTGCCGGCACGTTCAAACCCTTCACCGTCGTGAAGTCCGGCTTGTGCGGGTCCGCGACCGACAAAGAAGGCAAACTCGACGTCAACACGACAATCGAGGCCAGCGACGGCACCGCGGTGACAATCACCCACTGAGGCGGCCCTCGTCGAATAGGCGGGATGAAGGCAGCGGGTCGGGCAGTCCGGGCTCGCTGCCTGACCGCTCAGCCGTGCGCTCGGTCAGCGCCATGTCGCGGACGGCGGTGAACTCGAATGCTGGGGATCGAATAGCCTCCCCGACCCGCATCCCAAGCCAGAAATCCGGAGGACTCAAGCTCAATGTTCGTCTCCAAGGCCGCCGTCGTCGGCGGCGGCACCATGGGCGGCGAGATCGCGCAGGCGATCGCCACCGCTGACATCCCCGTCGTCGTCAAGGACATCGACCAGAAGTTCGTCGATGCCGCCGTCGAGAAGGCCCGCGCGATCACCGAGGGCAAACTCGGTCGCCTGGTCGGCAAGGAGAAGCTGACCCAGGAGCAGGCCGACGCCCGCCTCACCGAGGTCATGGATCTGATCACCGGCACGACCAGCTACGCCGACTTCAGCGACGTCGACTTCGTGATCGAGGCTGTGCCGGAGAGGATGGAGATCAAGCAGGCCGTCTTCCGCGAGCTCGACGCCGCCACTCCCGGCCACGCGATCCTCGCCTCCAACACCTCCTCGCTCTCGATCACGGAGATCGGCGAAGCGACCCTGCGCCCCGACCAGGTCGTCGGTTTCCACTTCTTCTACCCGGCCTCGGTGATGCCGCTGGTCGAGGTGATCGCCGGCGAGGACACCTCGCAGGAGACCGCCACCGCCGCCTACAACTTCGCCCAGGCGATCAAGAAGCAGCCGATCGTCTGCGGCGAGGTCCCCGGCTTCGTGGTCAACAAGATCCTCATCGCGGCGATGGGGGAGATCTGGCGGGCACAGGAGGAGCACGGCCTCTCACTGAAGGCAATCGACGAGGCGATCGTCGGGGCCAAGGGCGCGCCGATGGGCCCCTTCTTCCTCACCGACCTGCTCGGCCTGGACACGACGCTGCACACCGCCGAGCACCTCAACACCTCCTACGGCGAGACCTTCTACGTCCACCAAGGGCTGAAGCAGCTTGTCGCCGACGGCAAGCTCGGCGCCAAGAGCGGTGGCGAGGGGTTCTACAAGGAGGGTGAGCAGACGGTGCCGGGCGACGCCGACCCCGACGCCGAGGAGCTGGTTGCGATGTTCGCCTGCCGGGCGCTGATCGAGGCCTGCCTGCTGGTCGAGGAAGGTGTCTGCTCGGTCCGCGACATCGACCTGGGGATGATGACCGGCGCCGGCCTCGACCCCCGCAAAGGTCTTTTTCCACCCTTCTGGAAGGCGGACCTGGAGGGTCTCGACACGATCCTCGAGCGGATCGAGCTGCTCGAGGAGAAGCACGGTGAGCGCTTCGCCCCGCCGGTGACGCTGAAGCGGCTCGTCGCTCAAGGCCGCCTCGGGCTCAAATCCGGCCAGGGCTTCTACCCCTACCCGCAGCCCGACGAGGGCGATCAGCCCGAGACGGTCAAGCTGGAGACCCGCGGGGACGTCGCGATCGCCTGGCTCGCCAACGCGCCGATGAACGCGATCTCGCCGGACGTGATCCGCGATCTCGGCAAGGTCTGGGAGCAGGCCAAGGCGTCCGAGGGGATCGGCGCGATGGTGATCGCCTCCTCGATCCCGGTCGTCTTTTCCGCCGGCGCCGACATCAAGGCCTTCACGCAGATGGACGAGGGCGGGGGAGAGGAGCTGTTGCACACCGCCCACGCCCTGCTGCGCGAGTTCGGTACCGACAGCGTCGCCACGATCGCCGCGGTCAACTCGATCGCCTTCGGTGGCGGCTGCGAGCTGGCGATGGCCTGCGACGTGAGGATCGCCGCCGAAGCGGCCGTCTTCGGCCAGCCCGAGATCAAGCTGGGCATCGTCCCCGGCTTCGGCGGCACGCAGCGACTGCCGCGTCTGGTCGGTCCCAACAAAGCGCTGGAGATGAACCTGATCGGCGACGCGGTGCTCGCCGGCGAGGCGCTCGAGTTCGGCCTGGTCAACCGCGTGGTGCCCGACCACGAGCTGTTCGAGTCGGCGCTGATGTGGGGCCGCAAGCTGGCCGCCCAGGCGCCGATCGCCCGCGCACAGATCAAGACGGCCTCCCACAAGGGCGATCTCGACGAGGGCATCGAGGCCGAGAAGCGGGCCTTCGCCACCGCCTTCGGCAGCGAGGACGCCAAAGAGGGCATCAGCGCCTTCCTAGGCAAGCGCACCCCGAAATGGAGCGGCAAGTAGCCACAACCACCCGCCGACGGGCCGATAGGTCCAGTCCGACTGGACCTATCGGCCCGTCGGCGGAGCTGGCAGAGCTGATCTGCTCGTCGAGTTGTACTGTGGCGCTGACTGGGGCGGGGGTCTCGGTTCCTTCCGGAATTCCCGACTTCCGCACGCCCGAGACGGGGCTGTGGGAGAACGTCGACCCGATGGAGGTCGCCCACATCGACGTCTTCGAGCGCGACCCGGCCCGCTTCTGGTCCTACTACCGGCCGCGCTTTCACTCGCTCGGCGACAAACGGCCGAACGCGGCGCACGAGGCGCTGGCCGAGCTCGAGCGGCGTGGACTGCTGGCGGGAGTGATCACCCAGAACATCGACCGCCTCCATCGGGCTGCCGGATCTCAGAACGTGATCGAGATGCACGGCTCGATCGAAACCTCGACCTGTCGCGGCTGCGACGCCACCTACGGGCTGGACGAGGTCGATGCCCTCTTCGACGCGGATGGCGTCGCCAGGTGCTCCAGCTGCGACGGCGCCGTCAAACCGGACGTCGTCCTCTTCGGTGAGATGTTGCCCGAGGCGGCAATGCGCGAGGCCCAGGGGCTGGCGGTGCGAGCCGACCTGATG
>DASSXC010000137.1:0-6844 GCA_035704205.1 Solirubrobacterales bacterium
CCGACCTTGAAGCCGTTCTGTTCGAGCAGGGCGATCGCGACGTTGAGCTGATTGCCGGTCACGCTCGGGACATCGGTGTTGGTGTCGCGGGTGAGGGCGAAACCGAGCAGCGCGCCGATCAGCACGGCGGCGATCGCCAGCATGATCCAGCGGCGCCGACGGCGCCGCTCCTCCTCCTCCTCGGGATCGCCCTCGCCCTCCTCCCCGCCGGCGACGACCACCGGGGCAGGCAACGGCGCAAAGGCCGCGGTGCCGCCCTGCTCGGCGGCTGGATCTCGACCCGCCGCGGCGAGCGCGGCGATGAACGCCTCGGCGCTCTGGAAGCGCCGGCCGGGGTCCTTTTCCAGTGCCCGCATCACCACCGCGTCGAGCGCGGGCGAGACCGCCGGGTTGATCGAGCTCGGGCGCTGCGGCGCGGTCGAGACCTGTTTCATCGCGATCGCCACGGCCGAGTCGGCCTCGAACGGAACCCGTCCGGCAAGCGCCTCGTAGAGCATCACGCCGATCGAGTAGAGGTCGGAGACCGCGGTCACCTCCTGGCCCTGGGCCTGCTCGGGCGAGAGGTAGTGCGGCGTGCCCATCACCGAGCCCGTCTGGGTGATTTCCGAGGCGCCGGCGCGGGCGATGCCGAAGTCGGTGACGGTCGCCTTTCCCTCGTCGTCGACGATCACGTTCTGCGGCTTCAGGTCGCGATGGACGACGCCGTGGCGATGCGCATAGCCGGCGGCTTCGAGCACCTGGCGGATCAAGCCGGCCGTCTGCTCCGGCGTCAACCCCTGGTCGATCAACTCCTTCAGCGAGCGGCCCTCGAGCAGCTGCATCGCGATGTAGTAGGTGCCTTCGACGTCGCCCCGGTCGAAGACGGCGACGATGTTCGGGTGGGAGAGGCTGGCGGCAGCCTCGGCCTCGCGGCGGAAGCGCTCGACGAACTCGCGGTCCTGGGCGAAGCGGCGATGGAGGATCTTCAGCGCGACGCGACGCTGCAGGTGCGGATCCTCGGCCAGCCAGACATCCGCCATGCCGCCCGAGCCGATCCGGCGCAGCAGTTGGTAGCGCCCGTCGATTGTGCTCCCCTCGCCGACTTCAGGCGGCAATTTCAGCTCCCTCCGTTGAGAATGGTTTCAGCTACGTCGCGGAAGATCGGCGCCGCGACGTCGTTGCCGAACGCGGTCGTGCACTCGACCGTCGCCGCAATCGCGATCTGTGGGTCATCAGCGGGGGCGAAGCCGATGAACCAGGCCTGGTTCTCGTCGGTGCCGCCACCGCAGGTCTCGTTGAAGGGCGTTTCCGCGGTGCCGGTCTTGCCCGCGACCGCGACGCCGGGGATCGCCGCGTTGGTGCCGGTGCCTTCGCTGACCACCCCTTCCATCGCCGTGGTCAGCTCTGCCGCCGTCTCCTCGTCGATCGGCTGGCTGTAGCGCGATGGGTCGAGCCGCTTGGTCACACGACCGTCGGGGTCGACCACGCGGCTCCAGATCTGCGGCTTCATCAGGCTGCCGCCGTTGGCGACCGCGGCGGCGACCTCGGCCATCTGCAGGGGCGTCACCGCCAGCCGCTCCTGGCCGATCGCGATGCGAGCGAGATCGACCGGGTCGGCGGGGCCGAGCAGCTTTCCGTCGCCGAAGATCCCGCTCGTCGCAACCTGGTCCTCGGGCAGATCGACAGCCGGCGTGGAGTTGAAGCCGAAGGCGTCCATGTATTCGAACATCGTCTCCTCGCCAACCTGTTCGCCGAGCTGGGCGAACCAGGTGTTGACCGAGTTGGTCAGCGCCGTGTCGAGCGTGATCGGGCCGAAGTCCTCGCTGAAGTCGTTCTGCAGCGGCTGTCCCTGGACGTCGAGTTCCCCCGGCGCGTCGATCGCCGTTTCCGGCGTGATCGTGCCGCTGTCGAGCCCGGCGGCCGCGGTCACCACCTTGAAGGTCGAGCCCGGCGGGTACTGCCCCTGCGTCGCCCGGTCGAGCAACGGCGCTTCCAACTCGTTTTCGTTCAGCTCGCTGAGTTCGAACGGAACGCGGTTGGGGTCGAAGGGCGGATTCGAGGCGAGCACCCGCACCCGGCCGCTGCTCGGCTCGATCGCGACCACCGCGCCGAAGCCGACGGCTTCGAGATCGGCCAGGGCGACGCGCTGCGCTTCGGGCTCGATGTTGGTGACGATGTCGTTGCCTTCCTGGTTGCGGCCGCGCAGCTCGTCGAGGATCGAGCTGAATTCGGATTCGTCGCCGATCAGCTCGTCGTTGTGGAACTGCTCGAACTCGCTGTCGCCCTGGCGCACGAAGCTGTATCCGATCGGGTGCCCGTACAGCCCACCTTCCGGGTAGCGGCGGACGTAGCGGCGGCCCTCGCCGCTTCCCTTGGCGACGGAGCGGGCGAGGACGGTGCCGTCGGCGGCGAGGATCCGGCCGCGCTTGATCTGCTGCTGCTCGAGCAGCGGGCGCTTGTTGGCTTCCTTCTCCTTCAGCGCCTGCGCGTCGAAGACCGCCCAGTAAGAGGTGAAGGCGATGAGGACCGCGAAGAGAACGACGACGAAGCTGAAGAGCTTGACGATCTGACGGTTCATCGGCTCACGCCCCCTCCAGGGCAAGCGCCCCGCGCGGTGCGGTCGCCTCCCGCCGGGCGCGATCGGAGATCAGCAGCAGCAACGCCAGCAGGACGAAGTTGGCGACGATCGAGCTGCCGCCGTAGCTGATGAAGGGCAGGGTGACGCCGGTCAGCGGGATCACCCGCGTGACCCCGCCGATGATCACGAAGGCCTGGATCGCGAAGACCGCGGTGAGGCCGGTGGCGAGCAGCTTGGAGAAGCCGTCGTCGGCGAGCAGGGCGATCTTGAAGCCGCGCGCCGCGATCAGCATGTAGATCAGGACGACCGCGCTGGCGCCGAAGAGGCCAACCTCGTTGACGATCAGCGAGTAGATCGTGTCGGTCTGCGCCGCCGGCAGCAGGGCATCGTCGGTGCCGGGGATCGTGATCAGCGCCTGCCCGAAGCCCCTGCCGAAGAGGCCGCCGTCGGCCTGGGCAAATATCGATTGGAGGATCTGGTAGCCGCTTTCGCTCGGGTCCTGGTAGGGATCGAGCCAGATCTCGACCCGGTCGTGGACGTGGGGGACGGTCGAGGCGAAGAACCAGGCGCCGACCAGGAACATCGCCATGCCGATCACGACGAAGGAGAAGCGGCCGGTCGCCACGTAGAGCAGGGCGAGGAAGGCGGCGAAGAACATCAGCGAGCTGCCGAGATCGCGGATGAAGACGAGCATGAACATCGACGCTCCCCAGACGACCAGCAGCGGCCCCAGGTGCTTGAGCGGCGGCAGGGTCACGCCGAGCACCCGGCGGGCGCCGACGATCAGCACCTCGCGGTGCTCGCGCAGGTAGCTGGCCAGGAAGACGACGATGCAGATCTTCGAGAACTCGGCCGGCTGGAAGGCGAGCGGGCCGAGCTTGACCCCGAGGTAGGCGCCGTTGACCTGTTCGCCGATGCCGGGCAGGCGCGGGGCGAGGAGAAGCAGCAGGCCGACTCCCGCGATCGTGTACCGGTAGCGCTCGAGCACGTCGTAGTCGCGCAGGAACTGGATCGTCAGGGCGAAGAGGAGGAGGCCGAGGACGAACCAGTTGGCCTGGTCGCGGGCCAGGCCCTCGTCGATCCGGTAGATCATCACCAACCCGAAGGCGGTCAACAGGGCGACCAGCGGGAAGAGGTAGGGATCGGCGTTGGGCAACCGAAGCCGCAGGAAGATGTGGGTGGCGATGCAGACGGCGAGGAAATAGGCGCCGTAGATCAGGCTGGCGTCGCCCAGGCGGGTGTTCTCCTGGGCGAAGACCGCGGCGAAGCCGGCGCTGAGCAAAAGCGCGACCGGGATCAGTGCGACGAGCTCCCGGTTCCGCGCTGACCTCACGGCACCCCCTGACTGCGTTCGATGTCTTCGATCAGCGAGACCGCGTCCGCGCGCGAGCGAACGTCGTGGCCGGTCACCGCTTCGCGCCGCTTGCCGGGCAGCGCCCCGGTCTGGACCGGGCTCGCGTAGCGCTCCTGGTAGAGGCTGAGACCGAGGGGGAGCTCGTAAGGCAGGCCGCGGTAGAGGGCGACACGGCCACTGTCGTCGGTGCCGAGGAACCAGACCTGGCGGTTGCCGTACCAGGCGCCGACGGCGACCGCCGCCAGGATCGCGACGACCACCAGGGCCTTCGCTGCCGTGCGCAGGCGGCGCGGCCGACCCGCGGCAAGCTTCTCACGCCGCTCCTGGGCGGCGGCGGCCGCGGCCCGGCGGCGCACCTCGGTGGCGGTCAGTCCGGCCTCCTCGGCGGCCGCCCCGACCAGCGTCGCCTGCTCGGGCGCCTCGCCGAGCGGCGCGGCGGCGTCGCCGAGGCGGAAGGCGAGCGCGGTGATGTTGTCGCGCCCGCCGGCCCCGTTCGCCTCGTCGACCAGCGCCCGGACGGCGTCGCGCATCGAACCGGCCGAGGAGAGGACCGCGGCGATGCGGTCCTCTCCGACCATCGTCGTCAACCCGTCGGAGCAGAGGAGGAAGACGTCGCCGGGTGCCGCCGGCACGGTTTGCAGGTCGACCTCGACCTCCGGCTCGGGCCCCAGCGCGCGGGTGATGATCGAGCGCTGCGGGTGGTCCTCGGCCTGCGCATCGGTGATCTGGCCTTTGCGCCGCATCTCCTCGACCAGCGAGTGGTCGCGGGTCAGCTGCTCGAGCCTGCCGCGCCGCAGCCGGTAGGCGCGGCTGTCGCCGACGTGGCCGATCCCGACCTCTTCCTTCTGCGCATCGACGATCGCGGCGGTGATCGTCGTCCCCATCCCGGCGCGGGAGGGGTCGGCGCGGGCCAGCTCGTGGATGCGGCGGTTGGCCGCCTCGATCGTCTCGCGCAGGAACTGTTCGGGCGAGGCCTCGGGGAGGTCGCGGTCGAAGGCGTCGGCCGCCGTTTTGGAGGCGACCTCGCCGGCCTGCGCCCCGCCCATCCCGTCGGCGACGACGAAGATCGGCGCGCGAACGAAGAGCGAGTCCTCGTTCTCGCTGCGCTGCCGACCGGTGTCGGTGCGGAACGCCTGGTCGTCTACGCGCAGCATCAGCCCGACTCGAACCTGAACTCGGTATCGCCGATCCGCACCACATCGCCGTCGATCAGCTCCGCCTCACCGTGCAAAGCGGCATCGTTGAGCAGGGTGCCGTTGGTGGAGCTCATGTCTTCGACGTAGGCGCGCCCCTCGCGGGAGAAGATCCTCGCGTGCAGGCCGGAGGCATAACGATCCTCGATCCTCAGGTCGGCTTCCTGCGAACGGCCGATCGAGAGGCCGCCGATCAGGTCGAAGCGCTCACCCTCGCGCAGGCCGCCACCGCGCAGCGCCACGAGCCAGGCATCGCCCCCGGCCGCGGGGCCCTCGAAGGCCGGCACCGGGTGGAAGCCGGTCGCATCCGGCGCCGGCGCCACGGTCCCCCGCAGGTCCTTCAGCGCGCTGCGCGCGATCCAGAGCAGGAAGAGGTAGAGGACGGCCAGGAAGCCGAACTTGAGGGCAACCGAAATCGGGTCATAATCCACCCCCGGCACCCTAGAGCCAACTGAGGCGCTATTGCTCGATGTCGAATCTGAACGTCGTCGTGCCCAGGGTGACCTGGTCGCCGGACTTGAGGCGGGTCGAGCCCACCCGCCGGCCGTTGACCTTGATGCCGTTGGTCGAGCCGAGGTCGGCGATGGTCCAATCTCCCGCGGCGGAGCGCCGCAGCTCGGCGTGGTGGCGGGAGACATTGGGGTCGCGCAGGACGCAGTCGGCATCGCGCGAGCGGCCGATCGTCGACCGTGCCCCGTCGAGCACGTAGCGCCGATCGTCCAGGGTGACGATCGCGCGGGTGACGACCTCGGCGCGCCGCGAGGGGCTCTCCTCGACCTTGGGCGCGTCGTGCACGGCCGAGTAGACCATCGTGTGTCCCTCCTCCCCCTGGCTGGGCGCCTCACCCTCGTGGGCGGGCGGCTTGACCAGGCGGGTCTGGATGCCGAACTCACCCAGGCGCAGGCGCTCGTCGGTCTCGAAGGCGACCGTGGGACGGGTGAGCAGGTCGTAGCTGCGCCTCCGCGCGTGCTCCAGCAGGTAACCGGAGAGCTCCTGCTCGAGCGAGCGCTCATAGCCCTCGAGCCGGGTGCGGTCCTTGCCGGAGAGGTAGACCGTGTACTCGTTGGGCACGTAGACGCGGGCGACGCCGGCGGTCTTGTGGGAGTCCATCTCCTTGGCCAGTTTGCGGGCGAGCTCGACCGGCTGCACCTCCGAGCTGAAGGCGCGGCTGAAAACCCCCTCGACGAGGCCTTCGATACGACTCTCGAGGCTGCGTAGGACGCTGATCGGGAAATCCTAGAGGTAGGCCTAAGGGAGGACGGCGCCGTGGCCGAGGGCGAGCCAGGCGCCCAGCATCGCCGCGGCGGCCAGCGCGCCCACCCGCAGCCCAAGCGGCGCATGGGCTTGGGCCAGGTCCGCGGCGAGCAGGTCGAGCGAATCCTCGATCGCGCCTCCCAGCTGCTCCAGAGTGGGCCGGCGGGAGGGTCGCGGCTGGAGGGCGGCGTCGATTGTGTCGCTGAGCTCGCGGGGGAGGTCGGGACGCAGGCGTCGCAGCGGCCGAGGCCGGGCGCCGATCGCGCGGGCAGTCGCGGCTGGCGTTGCGCGGCGGTTCGGGTTCTCGCCTCCCCAGCACTCGTAAAGGGTCAGGGCAAGCGAGTAGACGTCGGCCTCGGGGCCGGCGGTCTGGCCCTCGGCCTGCTCGGGTGACATGTAGGCGAGGGTGCCGACGATGTCGCCGGGGGTGGTCAGGGCGGCGCCGTCGGCCAGGCGGGCGATGCCGAAGTCCATCAGCTTGGCGCG
>DASSXC010000138.1:0-24737 GCA_035704205.1 Solirubrobacterales bacterium
GCCACCGCCGATCGTGCGGCCATTGCCGCCGGGCGGGGCGCCGGCGCGCACCTACCAGGTCGAAGAAAAGCGCGAAGAGGAGGCGGCGACCGAGGAGTCGCAGGCCTTCTCGCGTTACGACGGCCGTGAGGAAGGCTTCACGGTGCCGCCCTACCTGCTGGCCCTGGTACTGCTGGCCGCGCTGGTCGGCGCCTCGGTTCGCGGTGGTCCAGGCGCACGCCCCAATCGAACCCGCCCCGCCCCCGCCTTTACCCGTGCAGAACGAAATCGAAGGAGCCCGAAGAAATGACCAACCCCCGTACCGTCGGTGCCGTCGCCTGGTCGGCGCTCGCCCTTGCCCTGGGCGCCTTCGTCTTCTCCGGCGCCGCAGAGTCGATCGCCAAAGGCCGCCTTCCGGGCCCCAGCCTCAAGCCGAAGAAGTTCGGCCTCCTGCGCCTCGACAGGAAAAAGAAGTTCCCGGCGAGCGTCCTGCCGCGTACCGTCTTCGACCACTGCTCGCCGGAGACGGTGAAGATCGGAACCGTCTGCATGATGACCAACCCCTATCCGCTGGAGAAAGACGACATCGGCCGCAACGACTACTTCTTCGCCACCCAGAAGTGCGCCCAGCTCGGCGGTTACCTGCCGACCGCCGCGCAGCTGATCGGCGCGGCCCCGTACGTGAAGCTCTCCGGCCGGGTCGACGACAACGAGGTCACCGCCTCGACCGACGTCGATCCCACCGACGGCCTGAAGGACAAACGCGAGATGAGCGCCTCGCTGACCACCACGGCGTCGGGTGGCCGTGCCGCCGGCTCGGAGGGCGTCAGCGAAGGCTCGCGCGGCGACCCCAAGGCGGGCGAGCCGAACCCGGCGCCGCTGCCGGCGGACCCCGCCCCGGAAACGCTCCAATACGTAACCGTCTACGACAACGGCGACCACGGCGGCTTCGCCGGCGGCAAGCCGGTCGGCCAGCCGGAGAACTTCCGCTGCGCCTTCAACTTCGCCCAGGGCAAGGCCGGCGAGCTCAAATAGGCCCGATCGTGCAAGGACCGTCCGGGAGGAGTGCCACGCTGCCTGTCGCGTATATTGGCCCTATTGCCGAAGGGACCTCATGGAAAACTACGATCTGAGCTCGCTTTCCAAATCGTTGAGCCTCTTTGAGGAGCGCTACGGCATCTCGTCCGACGAGTTCTACGAGGGCCACAAGGTCGACAGCCCCGCCGCTGCGAAAGTCCCTGGATTTCATCGGCATCTTTGGGCGAGCTTCTACCTGGATGTTCGGCGGATGAACGGCTCCGATTTTGTGGCAGGGGTCGAGCGCACTTTGGAATACGCCTGACGTCCGGCTATATCGAAGCGTGGCCAGGTCAATAGCCGAGTACATCGAGGAGCGAGAGCGCGAATGCAAGACGCAATCGCTCCACCACCTAGAAGACCCCATACGCGCGGTCGAAGTTGGCTCAGAAGGAAAGAGAGGCCGCATTATCATGGCCCTTGGCCTGACAGAGCGCGCAAATCTGCACGTTTCTGAGCTGGTCGAAGTCCAGTCCGGCTATGTTCACCGCCTCGAATACGCCTACTACCTGATCATCGACGGGCAGGAGTACTGTGCTCGCGACTACGACGGAATTCATGGCTATCACGGCCACACCATTGGTCACGAGCGCGTAGAGGCAGGTCGAATCAGCTTCAAGGCAGCCACAGAAGCAGCATGGGAGATCCTCAGTAAAGAGGAAGAACTAACTGGCGACCAGCCGGCCGGCGAGTAGCCCCTTTCAGGCCGGTTCGGGGCTGAACCGGTAGCCGATCCCGAAGTGGGTGTGGATGTAGCGCCACTCCGGCGCGACGTGCTCGAGCTTGGCGCGGACGCGGCGGATCAGGACGTCGACCGAGCGGTCGCGGCGGGGCATCTCGCCACCCCACATCAGGGCGTAGATCTCGGGCCGCTGGACGACGGCATCGAGCCGTTCGGCGAGCAGCATGAAGAGCTCGAACTCGCGCACGGTGAGGCCCACGCGGCGCTCGTCGATCAGGACCTGGAACTCCGCCGGGCGGATCTCGACGTTGCCGATCTGGCGCACCCGCCTTGTCGAATTCGCGGTTTGGGGCACGCAGGCAAGATTCGTGCACCGCCCGCGTCTCCCGGTAAATGAGATGTGTCGAACTGGAGAAAATCTTGTTATCGGGGTCTGTAACAGGTTTTTATCCACTCAGTTACGTCGCGTTCACCTTCGCTGGGTCGGACCGCCGGAGACTGGCGGAGTACACAACCCGTTCCAGGAGCGATAGATGAACCGAAACCGTCCCCTCGCGGCCCTCGCCGCACTGGCCGCAGCCGCCTCGCTGGCCCTTGCCGCGCCGGCCTCGGCCGCCACGATCACGATGAGCGGATCGACCTCGATCGCGCCACTCGCCACCCAGCTCGCCAAGGCCTTCGTCAAGCAGCCGAAATACAAGGGCAAGGTGAAGTTCGTGATCCTGCAGGGCGGCTCCGACATCGGGATCACCGACGTCTCACGCGGCCGCGTGACCCTGGGGATGTCCTCGCGCGACCCCAAACCGGCCGATCCGGGCGGCATCGTCTTCAACAAATTCGCCCGCGACGCGGTCTGCGTGGTCACCAACGCGTCCAACCCGATCCCGACCCTCAGCCAGACGCAGATCCAGGACATCTTCTCCGGCCGGATCCGCAGCTGGAGCCAGGTGCCCGGGGCATCCGCGAGCGGGCCGATCGACCTCGTCGTCCGTACGGCTGCCTCCGGTACCCAGGACGCCTTCCAGAACATCTTCATGGGGCAGACCCTGAGGGTGGCGGGAAGCGCGACGACGAAAGCCTCCAACGGCCTGCAGGCGCAGACGATCAAATCGGACCCGAACGCGATCGGCTACGCCTCCTTCAGCTTCACCAAAGGCCTGCACGACGTGCCCTACCAGGGAGTTCCCTGCACGCTGCGCAACGCCAAGTCGGGCCAGTACGCCGGTACCCGTAACTTTTTCTTTGTCAGCCGCGGGGCGGCGACGGGCGTCGCCAAAGAGTTCATCAACTTCGCTCGCAGCAACCCGACCGCGCTGCGCATCGTCGCCAGCGACTGGGTGCCCCTGCACTAGTGAACGTCGGGGGCATTGCAGCCCGACTGCCGGGGCGCCACGGCCCCGGCAGGTCGGACGCTGGCCCCCGCGCGGCCGGCGGCTTTTGGACCGACGCCAGGGTCGAGCGGATCCTCGGCGCCGTCGCCTGCATCGTGCTGGCGCTGATCGCCGGCATGGTGATCTTCGTCTTCCAGAAAGCGTGGCCGTCCTTTGCCCATAGCGGGCTCGCCTGGTTCGGCGGTGGGGGCGACGTCGACCTGCAGCTCGAGGACATCTTCAGCTCCCCGGCCAACCCGGCCGACTACGTCTACACGCTGCACGCCTGGCCGCTGCTCTGGGGGACCTTCGTCGTCACCGCCGGGGCGGTGCTGATCGGGATGGCCTTCGCCCTGCTGGCGGCGATCTTCATCGTCGAGTTCGCTCCGTCGGGGATCAATCGCGTGCTGGAGCCGGTGGTGCGTCTGCTGGCCGCCGTGCCCTCGGTGGTCTACGGCCTGATCGGGATCCTCGTCATCGTCCCCTTCGTCGGCGAGCACCTGATCAGCCAGGAGCGCCAGGAATCGGTTGCCAACGTGGTCCAGCTCGACGGCGCCAGCCTCGGCGTCGGGGTGCTGATCCTCACCGTGATGATCGTGCCGATCATGATCGCGATCGTGGTCGACGCGCTGCGCGCCGTCCCACATGGCTGGAAGGAGGGCGCGGCGGCCCTGGGGGCGAACCGCTGGCGGGTGATGTGGACGATCTCGGTGCGCACCGCCCGCCCGGCGATCGTCGCCGCGGCGGTGCTCGCCACGGCACGGGCGCTGGGTGAGGCGATCATGCTCTCGATGGTCGCCGGCTCGGCCAGCTTCGCCCCCAACCCGATCGACGGCATCACCTTCCTCTTCGAGCCGACCCGCCCGCTCGCCTCGGCCCTGGTCGAGAACGTCGAGGGGCTCTCGGTGGTGCCCTTCGGCGAGACGCTGTTCGCCTTCGCCGCGGTCCTGCTCGTCTCCAGCATGTTCCTCTCGCTGGCAGGCTTCGCCGCCAAGCAGTCGATGCGCAAATACGGGGTCCGCCCGTGACGGCCCCAGGCGTCGCCATGCTGCGTCCTCGGTCGCTCGCGTGCAGAGCACGCCACGCTCCCTGCGTCCTTGCCTGGCAACGCCTGGATTCCGTCACGGCCAGAGTGGGTGACTGGTCATGAGCACGGCGCCGTACGACAGCGTCCGCTCTTGGCCGCTGCGCGATCGGGTTGGCTACTACGCGGCTTGGGGAGCTGGGCTGACCCTGATCGGCGTCGCCGGCGCGATCGTCCTCTACATGGCCTTCCGCGGCCTGCAGTACTTCGACCTCGGCCTGCTCTTCGATAGCCCCAACTCGACGCTGGACCAGTCCCAGAGCGGCGGCTTCAAGGACCCGATCATCGGCACGGCTCTGTTGTTGGTGATGTCGACCGCGATCGCCGCGCCCCTCGGCGTCACGATCGCGATCTGGCTGACCGAGTACGGCCGGCCCGCCTGGCTGGCGCGGACGGTCGAATCGGCGGTCGAGGTGGTCGCCGGCACGCCCAGCATCGTCCTGGCGATGTTCGGCCTCGTCTTCTTCCAGCAGCAGTGGCTCGGCTTCCTCACCTTCGACGCCGAAGGCGGCGCCGTGCTGGGCCGGTCCTTCATCGCCGCCGCCGCGATGATGTCGCTGATCGCGCTGCCGCTGGTGGTCGGTGCGACGCGCGAGGCGCTAAACGCGATTCCGGGGCACGTGCGCGAGGCCTCCTACGCCCTCGGCAAGACCAAGGCGGCGACGATCCGCCGCGTGCTGCTGCCCGCCGCGCGGCCCGGCATCGGCACCGGCACGGCGCTCGGCATGGGCCGCGTCGCCGGCGACACCGCGATCGTCGTCGTCCTGCTCGGCGCCACCCTGCAGATCCTCAACGGCGCCAACGGCAGCGTCTTCGGCCTCTTCCGCGGCACCGGCAGCACCCTGACCAGCTACGTCTATTACAACTCGCCGGCCGGCGAGGGTTTGGCGCCCGAGAAAGCGTATTTCGCCGCCTTCGTCCTGTTGCTCGTCGTGATCGCGCTCAACTTCCTCGTCACCCGCATCGCGCGCGGCAGGGAGCCGGCATGGACGCGCTGAAGCCGCCGGAGCCGCCGCGCGAGGAGCAGGACGTGATCGTCGCCCCGCCGCCGCCGGTCCGCCGCATCGTCGTCGACCAAGAGCCGACGGTCGTGCAGCCACCGCCCGCCAACGGCCACGTCGCGCACGCATCCTCTGGGGTAGCCGGTCTCGGCTCGCCGGTGCGCCGCCCCGAGCCCAGCCCCGGACCGAAGGTGGAGCGGATGCGGACCGAGTCGGTGAGGATCTCCTACGGCGAGAAGGTGGCCGTCGACGACGTCACCCTGCCGGTGCGCCAGGGCGAGGTGCTGGCCCTGATCGGTCCCTCGGGCTGCGGCAAGACGACCCTGTTGCGCTCGCTCAACCGGTTGGTGGAGATCACCCCGACGGCGACGCGCGGCGGTCGCATCACGCTCGACGGCGAGGACATCGACCGGATGGAGGTGACGGCGCTGCGGCGGCGGGTCAGCATGGTCTTCCAGCAGCCCAACCCCTTCCCGATGAGCATCTTCGACAACGTCGCCTACGCCCTGCGCGAGCAGGGTTCGGGACGCCCTGGAAAAGACGCCTTGATGAGCCACGTCGGCGACGCCCTGGTCCGCGCCGGGCTCTGGGACGAGGTCGGCGCGACGCTCGACCACCCGGCCCTGCGCCTCTCCGGCGGTCAGCAGCAGCGGCTCTGCATCGCCCGCGCCCTCGCCGCCCGCCCCGAGGTGCTGCTGCTCGACGAGCCCTGTTCGGCGCTCGACCCGCGCTCGACCCAGGTGATCGAGGAGCTGATCCTCAAGCTGCGCGACGAGGTCGCCGTGGTGATCGTCACCCACAACATGCAGCAGGCGCTGCGCATCGCCGACCACGTCGGCTTCATGTACCTCGGCGAGCTGGTCGAGTACGGCCCCGCCGAGCAGGTCTTCGGCGACCCCCGCGAGCCCCGCACCCGCGAGTACGTAGGCGGAGCCTTCGGATGACCGCCGACGGGCCTAAAAGAACAGTCCGACCGTACTTTTCGGCCCATCGGCGGGCTGTTGTGCCTGTGTCGCTGGCTATGGCTGGGGTTGCGCTGGTGGCTACGGGGTGTGAATCGACCCAGGACAAGAGCGCCAAGATCGCCGCCGAGCTCGGCCCGGTGAAGCAGGAGAAGGGGCTGAAGATCAGCAAGCAGAGCAAGGACGTCGAAGTGGTCTCGAGCGCTCTGCTGACCGACCCGAACGGCAGCGCCGTCGTCGTCCGGCTGCGCAGCAAGTCGAACGAGGACCTGGTCGGGGTGCCGATCGCGATCGACGTCCTCGACGCCAAGGGGAAGAGCGTCTACCGCAACGACATCCCCGGGATCGAGCCTGCCTTGGCGGCGGTCCCCTTCATCCCGGCCGGCGGCGAGACCGAGTGGGTGCACGATCAGATCCTTGCCACCGGTAAGCCGGCCAAGGTCGAGGTGAAGGTGGGGGAAGGGGGGGAGCCCTTCAGCGGTGAGCAACCCAAGGTCAGCGTTTCTGACCCGAAGATCGAGGGTGACCCCTACTCCGGGCTCCTCGCCGGTGGCAACGTCGAGAACGAATCGGGTGAGGACCTTGAACGGCTGCTGCTCTACGCGGTCGCCAGCAAGGGCGGCAAGATCGTCGCCGCTGGTCGCGGCGCGATCGAACCCTTCAAGGCGAAGCCGAAGCCGATCCCCTACAACATCTACTTCATCGGCGATCCCAAGGGCGCCGCGGTGAAGGTCAGCCAGTTCCCGACCCTGCCGGGGCACGAGCTCGAATGACAGACCCGGCTGCAACGACGCAGATCCTCGGCAAGGAGGGTGAGCCGTGCCGCGAGTGCGGTGCCCCGCTCGCGGCCGATCAGCGCTACTGCCTCAACTGCGGCAGGCGCCGGGGCGAGCCGCGAATCGACTTCGAGAGCCAGGTTCCACCGAGAGGGACGGCGAGCGTCAACGGCGGCTCGCCGGCATCGAGCCAACCGGTGGTCCTGGCGGCTCGGCAGCCATCCGAGGAGAAGGGTCCGCAGCGCGACTACACGCCGTTGGCGGCGGTTGGCGGAATCGCCGTGCTCGGCGTGATGCTGCTGATCGGGGTGTTGATCGGCAAGGGCGACAGCGGCGGTACGGCGACCACGCCGGCCCCGGTCGTGGTGCAGGGCGGCGAAGTCGGCTCCGGCAAGACGGCTGCCAACGAAGAAGCGGGCGAAGGCAAAACCGAAGCGAAACAGGCGAAGGCGAAAGGCAGCAAGAAGGGCGGCACGGTGAAGGGCGGCAGCACCAACACCGGCAACGCCCCCGTCGCCAGCGACGAGGAACTGCAGAAGCTGCAGGAACAGAGCCCGCAGGAATACTCTGAAAACAGCGCCAAGCTGCCCGACGAAATAGCCACCGGGGGCGCGCCGCCGCCGGAAGACGGCAAGGCGCCGGGCGGCGGCAGCAAGGGGACGGCGATCGAATGAGCGACGATCTCCAGCAGCGCCGCGAGCAGCTCTCCAAACAGCTTGCCGAGCTGCAGTGGGACCTGGGCGGGGTCGCCTACGAGATGGCGATCCGCGACCACTTCCGGCTCGACGTGCTCAGCCGGCAGGCGGCGAAGCTGCAGCAGGTCGACGCCGAGCTGGCTGAGGTCGAGCGGATGCTGAAGCTCGGCGAGGCTGGCGCGGCAGGGGCCTGCGGCAATTGCGGCGCCCTCTACGCCCAGGGCTCGGCGTTCTGCTGGCAGTGCGGGAAAGAGCTGATCGAACCGGTGCAGGCGAGCGCCTCGGCGCCCGCGCCACCCCGGCGATGAAGCGCCTGCTGAACAGCCGTGCCGTGAACCAGGCTTTGCGCGGAGCCTCATTGGTCGTCACCGACCGCCGCTGGGCCGCCCCGCTGAGCGCCGGCGCCCTTGGCTTCGGCATCTTCGCCGGCGTCGCGATCGGCCCCGGCGCCGCCGGCACCCTGGCTACCGGCGCCCAGCAGATCATCGAAATCCCGAGCTCTGGTGGGGGCGATGGGCAGAGCGCTGGAGGCGGCGCGGGGGTCGCCTCCAGCGAAAGCTCGACGCTGCCCGAAGGCGGGGAAGGGGGTGGGCTCGAAGAAGCTCTCCCGTCCACCGTGCCGCTCGCCCCCGAACCGATCGAACCGCTCCCCGCGCCCGCTCCCGAACCGGCGGCAAAGCCGGCGCCATCCGCAGAGGAAGACGGAGAAGAGGAAGAAACCGAAACCCAGAAATTGAAGGGCACTGTCGTCCACGCCAACCCCGCCGCCGGCAGCTACGCGATGGCGATCAAAGGAGGCGAACTCGTCTCAGTCCACGCCCCCGAGCTCCCCGAGCCGGGCGCGAAGCTGGAGGCCCCGCTGCGTCGCCTCGCCAACGGCACCTTCGCCGAGGCGGGCGACCTGGAGGAAGAGAAAAAAGAGGCAACCGAGGCCAGCTTCCGCGGCGCCGTCACCTATACGAGCCCCGATCCCGCGGCTCCCGCGTACACCGTCTCCGGCCGAGGCTCGTCCCTCCTCGTCCACCTCGACCCCGATCCCACCGGCGCCGCACCCCAGCTTCCCTCGATCGGCACGTATGTAACGGTGACGGCAAGCTTTGATTCTGGCCTCCGACAGGAGAAGCTCGAAACCGAACCGGGCCCACCCTCCACCTACTTGGATCTGGCGGGCGTAGTCAAGGAAGTCTCGCCGGACGGTCACCTCCTCCTCTCCGCCGACGACAGCCGCGAAAGCGAAGCAGACCTGACCCTCACCGTCCCAAGCGAGATCGACATCACGAAGCTCAAAGCGAGCGACTCTTACCTGGCGACCGCCGAAGTCGACCCCGACGGTTCCTTGAAGCTTTCCGGCATAGCGAGCGATGAGCACACCCGGGGCGCCGGCGACCCAGTTTCAGCGCAAGGAGACCTGAAAAGGGCCCGCGGTTGACCCCCTCGTCCTCAAACCTTTTCTGGCTCTGGAATTTGGGTCTCTGAAATCCCGTACCGCTCGTAGAGCCGCCGCAACGGCCCCGGCGCCCACCAGTTCCACTTGCCGAGCAGCTCCATCAGCGAGGGCACCAGCAGGGCGCGGATGATGCTGGCGTCGATCAGCACCGCCAGCGCGGTCCCGACCCCGTTCTGTTTGATGAAGATGATCTGCGAGGTGGCGAAGGCGCCGATCGCAACCGCGAACATCAGCGCAGCGGCGGTGACGATCCGGCCCGTCCGCTCCAGTCCGATCGCCACCGACTCCGAGTCCGAGGCGCCGTTGTCGCGCGCCTCCTTGATCCGCGAGAGCAGGAAGACGGCGTAGTCGGTGGAGAGGCCGAAGGCGACCGCGAAGAGCAGGATCGGCATCGTCTGCTCGATCGCCCCGCTGCTGGTGTAGTCGAGCAGCCCTTCGAAGCGGCCGTCCTGGAAGATCAGCACGAGCAGGCCGAAGACGGCGCTGAGGTTGAGCACGTTCATGATCAGCGACTTGATCGGCAGCACCACCGAGCCGGTCATCAGGAAGAGGATCACCAGGGTGGCGATGACGATGATCGCGAAGGCGATCGGCAGATGGCGGGCGAGGCTGCCCTGGAAGTCGATGAAGTCGGCGGTCGCGCCGCCGACCAGCGCGGTGGCACCCGGCGGGGGCGGGATCTCCCGCACCCGTTCCACCGTCGCCTTGCTCGCCTCGGAATTGAACGGGTTGACTGAGAGCGCCTGGATCGCCGTGACGTCCTCGCGCAGCCGCTGCGGCGGGTAGACGTTGGCGACGCCGGGCGTGCGGCGGACCTCCGCGGTGAGCTTCGCGATTCCGGCGCGGTCCCCGCCTTGGACAGAGACCCAGATCGGCGCTTCCTGGTAGGGCGGGAACTCCGCGGTGACGACGTCGTAGGTCTGTCGCGCGCTCGTGTCCTTGGGCAGCACCTTGGGGTCGACGGTGTCAAACTTGATCGCGAAGAAGGGCAGGCCGAGGACGATCAGGAAGAGGGCGCTGAGGGTCGCGATCGGCGCCGGACGGCGCATCACGAAGCGCGAGAGCCGGTACCAGAAGCCGTGCTCGTCGGGCCGCGTGTCGGCCTCGGCACGGCGCCGCAGGAAGCGGGGCGCCAGCGAGTTGACCCTGGTCCCGAGCAGGGTCAGCACGGCGGGCAGGACGGTGAGCGAGATCAGCGCCGCGAGCAGCACGACCAGCGATCCACCCAGCCCCATCGAGTAGAGGAAGCGCTGCGGGAAGACGAGCAGCGAGGCGAGCGCGGCGGCAACCGTCAGCGAGGAGAAGAACACGGTTCGCCCCGCGGTGGCGAGCACGCGCCGCATGGCCGCCAACCCCGGCCCGTCCTTGGCGATCTCCTCGCGGTAGCGGGAGACGATGAAGAGGCTGTAGTCGATCGCCAGGCCCAGCCCCAGCCCGGTCGTCAGGTTGAGGGCGAAGATCGAGATCGAGCCGAATTCGCTCGCCACCCGCAGGATCAGGAAGGTGCCGACGATCGCCAGCAGTCCGATCATCACCGGCAACAGCGAGGCGACGAGGCTGCGGAAGAAGAGGAAGGAGAGCAGGAAGAGGAGCGGGAAGGCGAGCATCTCCGCCTTTTTCAGGTCTTCCTCGACCTGCTTGTTGACCTGCTCCTGGGCGACGGCGGCGCCGCCGACGAGGATGTCGGGGCGACCGGAGAACTCCTCGGCGATGTTACCCCCGGCTTCCTGCCATTCCTTGTCGTCATCCGGTTTGAGCGCGACCGCCAGGTAGGTGGAGCGACCGTCGTTGGAGACGAAGTCGCGCGAGCGGGTGGTGTAGTAGCCGTTGACCGATTCGACGTCGCCGCGCTTGCGCAGTTCGGCTTCGAGCGCGGCGATGCGCCGCCGGGTCGACGGTTTGGCGACTGGCGCGTTCTCGACCACGACCTGCACGGCGGGAATCTTCAGGCCGGCGTCGTGGAGCTGGTCCCGCGCCTTGACCGCCTCGGTCGAGGGGTCGTCGGCGCCGTAGGGGTCGAGCCGGTCGGCGACCGAGCCGCCGAGCGTGCCGGCAAGCAGGAAGAAGACGATTGCGAAGAGGCCGACGCGGCGGGCGTGGCCATCGGCGAGGCGTGCGAGTGAGTCGAACATCAGCTGCTCCCTTCCTCGATTGCCGGTTCGAGCAGCTGGGCTTCCATCCGCTCGCACCAGTCGGCAAACCATTCGTTGAACTCGACCCCGCCCCGCAGCACCATCAGCGGGTAGGAGTCTTCCGGCGCGGCCTCGGCCCTCTCCGGTTCCAGCGAGCGCAACCGCCTGGCCAGCTCGAGCCGCCGCTGGCGCATCGTGCGCAGCGTCTCGACCGCCTCAGCCGGTTTCAGCACCCCCGAGAAGAACAGTTTCAGCAGTCCTTCTTCCCGCATCTCCGCGGTCTCCGGCGGCCGGCGCAGCCAATCCTTCAGCTCGGCCGTGCCGTCAGCCGTGATCGCGTAGCGGGTGCGCTTGCGATCCCCCTGCGAGGCATCGACCCCCTCGATCAGCCCGGCCTCGGAAAGCCGCTTCAGCTCCGGATAGATCTGCCCGTAGCTGGCCGCCCAAAAGAACCGCGTGGTGCCATCGACCGCCGCCTTGATCTCATAGCCCGACCGCGGTTCCCGGCTGACCATGCCAAGGATCACGTAGGCGGTAGCGCTCAGATCCATTGCAGGAAGATATATCGTCTCGATATATCTAGATGTGTGATCTAGATCACACTATCCCTCTCTCTGTCGAGAACCCGCCTGTTGTGTCGTGTTCTGCGCTGATGCCGTGACAGAAGATTGACAATCAGCGCGCCACACGCGCGTCGAGGCGATCCACGATCGCCGTATGAGTGGCCGCTACGAGAAAGTCTTGGACTGGGGCTTGGGAGTTGTCCTATTCGTTGACTACACAACCCTGAGGGGGGGAGTGGTCGACTACAGCCTTGCTCTACTACTCAAGGAGATCGATGGCGTAAAGACAATCCGCGTCTATGACGGTGCCCATGGATTCAATGAGATGCACCGGTACGGCCGGACGATAGGACGGCAGCAGGGCGTTCGGGTCCACCACGGTACCCTGGGAGAAGGAATGAACGCCGCCATCGCGACTATTGAAGCGTCCTATGTTGCAATGATCGAAGGGTGGAGAGGAGCATGAACGAGTACGGCGATCGGACGTCTGGAGATGCCGCGTCTCCTGCCAGCCAGGTGATGAGCGAGGCTCTTGACTTGGCGATAGAAGAAAAGTCCCCTTTTCCAGACAGGTCACTTTTCCTCGACGCCAATGTCCCGCTGGCACTTCGTCAGCCCGAAATGAGGCGCGCGGCCCAGGAAGGAACGTCGGTGGTGCTTGTTTCGCCGGATCTCAGCACCAGGGTGCTCTCGCCTGGGGAGATTCTTGGCCATTGGGCGAAGACCTGACGCTTGGCCCAGCTCGGCGATCAGGGGCATCCGTCGGGGTAGCCGCCGCCGTCGTGGCGCTTGTGGACGGAGCGGACCAAAGGCGCGACCGGGGACTATCCTCGGCTCTTCCGATGAACGGCTCGAACTCCGACATCGTCGTGATGAAGTTCGGTGGCACCTCCGTTGCCGGCGCCGAGGAGATCAAGCGGGCGGCGCGGCGGATCGTTGCGGCGCGTGACGCCGGCAACCGGGTGGTCGCGGTGCTCTCGGCGCGGGGCAAGACGACCGATGAGCTCGTCGCCCAGGCGCTGGAGATCTCCGAGCGGCCGGTGGCTCGCGAGATGGACATGCTGCTCTCCACCGGGGAGCGGATCTCCTGTGCGCTCTGCGCGATGGCGATCCACGACATGGGCCACAACGCGATCTCGCTGACCGGGTCGCAGGCCGGCATCGTCACCGACTCCTCCCACACCAGGGCGAAGATCATCGACGTCCGCGCCGACCGCATCCGCACGACCCTCGAAGAGGACCGGATCGTCCTCGTCGCCGGCTTCCAGGGCGTCTCGACCGACAACAGCGACGTGACCACCCTGGGCCGCGGTGGCTCCGACACGACCGCGGTCGCCCTCGCCGCCGCGCTCGACGCGAGCGTCTGCGAGATCTACACCGACGTCGCCGGCGTGTTCAGCGCCGACCCGCGGATCGTCCCCGACGCGCGCAAGCTGCCGGTCGCCTCTTACGAGGAGATGCTCGAGATGTCGGCCTCCGGGGCCAAGGTGCTGCAGCTTCGCTCGGTCGAGTACGCGCGCAACAACGGCGTCCGCATCCACTGCCGCAGCAGCTTCGAGGACGGCCCCGGTACCCTCGTGGTCTCAGAAGAGGAAAGCGAGCAGGAGAGCGTGGAGCAACCTTTCGTAACCGCAGTTACCCACTCCGACGGCGAGGCGCGGGTGACGCTCACCGGCGTCCGCGACGAACCCGGAGTCGCCGGTCGGATCTTCACCGCGCTGGCCGACGCCGGCATCAACGTCGACGTGATCATCCAGAACGAGCCAGTCGGCGACGACGCCCTGGCCGACCTCTCCTTCACCGTCGATCGCTCCGACCTGACCGCCGCGACCGACACCGTCGGCGCCCTCGAAGTCAGCCAGGGCGTGCGCAGCGAAGAGCGGATCGGCAAGGTCTCGATCGTCGGCGCCGGCATGCGCTCCCACCCGGGCGTCGCCGCCAAGGTCTTCGAGGTGCTCGGCGGCGAGGGGATCAACATCGAGATGATCACCACCTCGCCGATCAAGATCTCCTGCGTCATCTCCGCCGACCGCGTCCCGGACGCGGTCCGTGCCCTGCACCAGGCCTTCGAGCTCGGCGCGGATGCGGTCAAGACCGAGGATCCGATGGGCGCGCACCGCCCAACGGTCAGCAACTGAGCCCCGCCATGCTCGAGCCAATGGCGGGCGACGGATACAGAGTCGGAGTGTTGGGCGCGACCGGGCTGGTCGGGACGACGATCCTCGAGCTGCTCGCCGACCGCGATTTCCCCGCCTCCGAGGTGGTGCCGTTTGCCTCCGAGCGCTCCGCCGGCAAGTCGATCGCGTGGGGGGGCGAGGAGCTGGAGGTGCGCCCGCTCGGCGAGGAGACGATCCAGGGTCTTGACGTCGTTCTCTCCTCCGCGGGCGGATCGGTCAGCGCCGAGTGGACGCCGAAGCTGGTCGAGGCCGGCGCGGTCGTCGTCGACAACACCAGCCACTGGCGGATGCACGACGACGTGCCGCTGGTCGTCGCCGAGGTCAACCCCGGCGACCTCGCCGACCACAGGGGCATCGTCGCCAACCCGAACTGCTCGACCATGCAGATGGTCGTCGCGCTGAAGCCGCTCTACGACGCGGCCGGGATCGAGCGTCTGGTCATCTCCACCTACCAGGCGGTCTCCGGCACCGGCAGGGCGGCGATCGACGAGCTGCTCACCCAGTCGAGGGCGTCCCTCGACGGCGGTGAGGCGTCCTCGTCGGTGTACCCGCACCCGATCGCCTTCAACGCCCTGCCGCAGGCGGGCAGCTTTCCGGCCGGTGACGACCACACCGACGAGGAGCGCAAGCTGATCAACGAGACCCGCAAGATCCTCGGTGACGAGGGGATCCGGGTCAGCGCGACCTGCGTCCGCGTGCCGGTCGTGACCGGGCACTCGGAGGCGGTCAACGTCGAGACCCGCGAGCCGCTCGACCCCGAGCGCGCCCGCGAGCTGCTCGCCGCTGCCCCCGGTGTGACCGTGGTCGACGACCCCGCCGCCGGCCGCTACCCGATGGCGATCGAGGCCGCTGGCCGTGACGACGTCTACGTCGGCCGCATCCGCCGCGACCCCGGCAACGAGCGCGCGATCGACCTCTGGGTCGTCTCCGACAACCTGCGCAAGGGCGCCGCCACGAACACCGTCCAGATCGCCGAGCTGCTGGTCGAGCGCAACCTCATAGGCTGAGGCCGATGGACATCGGCTTCGGCGAGGCGTTGCTGCTCTTCGGCGGGCTGCTCGCCGTCGTCGCGGCGCTTTCGGGAGTG
This sequence comes from Solirubrobacterales bacterium, assembly GCA_035704205.1. Lineage (GTDB taxonomy): Bacteria > Actinomycetota > Thermoleophilia > Solirubrobacterales > 70-9 > VRUE01. Next base: position 15,033 of record DASSXC010000138.1, read on the forward strand.
ATCCGGGGGACCATGCTGTCGGCGTCGGTGCTCTCGGTTGCCTTCGGCATCGCGCTTGCGGCGACTGACGTCGTCAGCGTCGACGCCACCGACGAATCGATCGTCGAGCTGGTCGAGCTCGCCTTGATCATCACCCTCTTCTCCGACGGGATGTTCGTCGAGCGGGAGCTGCTGCGCCGCCACTGGAGCCCCGTCGCCCGCGCCCTTGTGATCGCGATGCCGATCACGATGGTCCTGCTGGCGCTGGCGGCGAAGGCGCTCTTCCCCGACCTCGAATGGGCCGAGGCATTCCTGCTCGCCGCCGTGCTCTCGCCGACCGACCCGGTCGTCACCTCGGCCGTCGTCACCTCCAAGCTGGTGCCCAGCGGCGTCCGCCATACGCTCAACCTCGAGTCCGGCCTCAACGACGGCCTGGCGCTTCCCTTCGTCCTCTTCTTCCTGGTTCTCGCCTCACCTGGCGGGGACGCTGGCACGGAAGCGGCGAAGCTGGCGGGTGAGGCGGTCGTGGGCGCCGCAATCGGCCTGGCCCTGGGGGCTCTCGGCGGTCGTTTCCACCACCGGCTTCCTGGTGGTGGGTTGACCGCCCGCTATGAGGGGATCTACGCGGTTGGCTTCGCCCTCGTCGCCTTCGGCCTCTCCGACGTCACCTTCGGCAACGGCCTGATTGCGGCATTCGTCTGCGGCATCGCCATGGGGGCGACCGAGCGGGAAGTGCCGCAGGGCTTCGTCGAGTTCGCCGAGAACGCCTCGGCGATCCTCCAGGTGCTGACCTTCTTCGTCTTCGGCGCCCTGATCGTCGCCACCGGCTTCGACCACAGCATCCCACCGCTGGTCGTCTTCGTCGTCTTCGCCCTGCTGATCGCGCGCCCTGCCTCGGTTCTGCTCTCCTTCATGCGCACCGGGATCCCGCGGGCGGAGAAGGCCTTCATGGCCTGGTTCGGCCCCAAGGGCGTCGCCTCGATGCTCTTCGCCCTCTTCGTGCTCAAGTCGCCGGTCGGCGACGGAGAGCTGATCTTCGACGTCGCCGCGATCGCGATCATCTGCTCGATCGTCGCTCACGGCCTCACCGACACGGTCGGTGCCCAGTGGCTTGCCCGCCGGGTCGGCCTCGCCGATGAGGTCGACCCCGGCCATCCGGGTTCCGCCGGCCTCGATTGAGCGGGGCGCTACCAGAGCGTGTCCAGCGGCGGGAATTCGTGCATCGCCCCGTCCGCGGTGACCAGAACGAGGTCCAGCTCGAGGGCGGTGGCGACGAGGAAGCGATCCGCCGGATCCTCCGAGGCGAAGCCCGCCAGCGCCTCGCTGCGAAGCGCAATGCCGTGGGTCAGCGGCGCCGCGGTCGGGGCCGAGCGGCGCAGCGCGTCGAGCACCCACTCGCTCGGCGATGGCCTCAGGTCGATTCGGCCCTTACGGGCGAGGACCAGCGTCTCCCAGGTTGAGATGGGCGAGAGCAGCAACTCGCTCTGCGAATCGGCGATCGCCTCCTCGGCGCGCGTCGAGACTCGCTTCGGTTCGAGGAGCCGCCAGAGCCAGACGTGGGTGTCGAGCAGCAGCCTCACCCACGCAGTGCCTCCCACTCGCCCGGCTCGCTCGCGGGTGCGACCAGGTCACCGTTGATCTCACCGCGGTCGCGCATCGCTCCGAGCCAGTCAGAGGCGCGCTCCGGCTTGATCGGGGCCAATTGCGCTACCGCCCTTCCCCGCTTGGTGATCACGATCGACTCACCCGAGTCGCCGACCTCATCGAGCAGTCGCAGGCATGTCTGCTTGAACTGTCCAGCCGGGATCGTTCTCATGGAACGATCTTACCATGGACACAATCTATGGACAGGACTAGGCGGGTACGCTGCTGAGCCGCTCCTCGACCCAGCCGGTCGAGGCGATGTGCTTGCTCATCCCGAGCTGCTTCGGCTCACCGCCGAGGGCGAGGCCGACGAGCTGCGGCAGGTGCAGGACGGCGAGGCCGAGGTCGCGGTTGACGACCTTGGCCGCCTCGGGCTGCTGCATGTCGAGGTTGAGGTGGCAGAGCGGGCAGGGGGTGACCAGGCAGTCGGCGCCGGCGTCGAGCGCGTCGCCGACGTGGGTGCCGGCCTGGCGCAGCGAGGTCTCGCGGTTCATCGTGATCACCGGGAAGCCGCAGCACTTGCGGGCGCCGTCGTACTCGACGACCTCGCCGCCCAGCACCTCGATCACCTTCTCCAGGTAGAGGTCGCGGTCGGGGAACTCGTCGTAGCCGAGCCGCTCCTTGGGGCGGACCACGTAGCAGCCGTAGAAGGGTCCGACCCGCAGGCCGGACAGCGGCCGGACGACCTTCTCGGCGAGGCGGTCGAGCCCGTAGTCCTCGACCAGCAGCCAGAGGAAGTTTTTGTTGGTGAAGCCGTCCTTGTCCCTCTCGTAGGAGAGGCCCTGGCCGCTCAGCACCTCGTTGATGTGGGCGCGGTAGGAGGAGTCGGCATCGAGCCGCTGCTGGCACTCCGATTGAGCGCCCTGGCAGGTCGAGCAGATGTTCATCATCGCCAGCCCGGTCTGCTGGGCGAGGGCGAAGGTGCGGGCGTTGAGCGTGTCGGCCAGCTCCTGGTTGTGCTCGGCGATGATCCCCGCGCCGCAGCAGTTGGCGCGGTCCAGTTCGACCAGCTCGACCCCGAGCTTCTCGGCGGTGAAGGCCATCGAGCCGTGCAACTCGGTGGTGAAGCCGCGCGAGACGCAGCCGGGCCAGTAGGCGACCTTGATCTGCCCGTTGCTCATCAGGACTCTCCCTCCGTCTCGTTCTCCGTCGCGGCCTTCGCCTCGTCGGCGAGGATCGCCTCGGTCGGCTCGTCGGGCTCGGGTTCGACGTCCTCCTCGCCGCGGATGTAGATGTTGAATTCCTCGCGGTGCTCCTCGGCGTGCGCGTAGATCGCCTTGACCTCGTCCTGGGCGCCGCCGGGCAGCTTCGGGTGGATGCCGGGGATCACCTTCGCGGGGGAGCGCGCCTTGCCGGTCCTGATCGCCCGCAGCACCGTCGGCAGCGACTCGACCAGCCCCTTGATCGCGGCTTTGCTCGGTTTGAGCTTGCCCTTGATCCCCGGCGCGTAGGACTCCTGGACGAGCAGCGCCTCGTCGTTGGTGCCCTTCTTCTCGATCATCTTGACGAAGGCGTTGACGTGGTTGTGGCCGTTGTTGGGGTCGACGATTCCCTCCTCGCCGGCTTTGCGGCGCAGGCGCATGATCTGGTCCATCGGCGCGACGCCCTTGGGGCAGGCGTCGATGCAGCTGAAGCAGTGGGTGCAGTCGTAGATCCCGTGCGGATCGTCGGCCAGGTCGTGGAGGCGCTCCTTGGTCTCGCCGTCGCGCGGATCGCCGACGAAGCGGTAGGCCTTGGCGAGGGCCGCCGGGCCGATGAAGTCCGGGTCGGCTTCCATCGAGAGGCAGGAGGAGACGCAGGCGCCGCACTGGATGCAGGCCATCGACTGGGTGATGTCGATCATCGACTCCGGCTCGACCACGTACTCGCGCTCGGGCGGCTCGCCGTGGGGGAGGAGCCAGGGGGTGACGCGGCGGATCTTGGTCCAGTGGGTCGACTCCATGTCCGTGATCAGGTCCTTGATCACCGGCATGTTGCCCATCGGCTCGACGACGATCGTGTTGTCGCCGTCGCCGACGCTCGCCTTCTTATCGGCCAGCTCCTGCGCCTCGCCGATCTGCGTCTTGCAGCCGAGGCCGGACTGGCCGTTGATCTTCATCCCGCAGGAGCCGCAGATCGCCGCCCGGCAGGAGCAGCGCACCGAGAGCGAGCCGTCGTCGCGGTCCTTTGCCTGCAGGATGCCGTCGAGGACGGAGAGCGAGGGATCGAGGTCCACCTTGAACTCCTCCCAGTAGGCACCCTCGCCGCTCTCGGGCTGGTAGCGGCGGACTTTCAGCGTGTAGGAGGCCATGGTCCTAGTACTTCCTCTCTTCGGGTTCCCACTGGGTGATCGTCACCTCTGAGTATGAGAGCTCGGGTCCGTCGTCTCCAAGCTGGAGGTCGATGTGTTTGAGCCACTCCTCATCATTGCGCTCCGGGAAGTCGGTCCTGTACTGGGCGCCGCGGCTCTCCTTGCGCTCCAGCGCGGCGATGCAGGTGCACTCGGCGTTGTCGAGCATGTAGCCGAGCTCGATCGCGCCGAGGATGTCCTGGTTGAAGATCGCGCCCTTGTCGTCGACGTAGGCGGACTTCGCCTCCTCCTTGAGCCGCCGGACGATCTCCAGCGCCTCCTGGATCCCGGCGTCGTCGCGGAACACGGCGACCTTGGCGTCCATCGTCTCGCCCAGCTCCTGCTTGATCTCCGAGACGCGCCGGCCGGAGCCCTTCTCGCGGGCGGCGATGTCCTCGATCGTGTCCTGCTCGGCCTCGAGCGCCCCGCGCGAGGGCCGCGAGCCCTCGATCCGCTTGGCGCGGGTGGCGGCGTCGACGCCGGAGCGGCGGCCGAAGATCAGGGTGTCGAGCAGCGAGTTGGCGCCGAGCCGGTTGCCGCCGTGGACCGAGACGCAGGCCGTCTCGCCGGCGGCGTAGAGGCCGGGAACCTCGGTGCGTCCGTCGACGTCGGTCCTGACGCCGCCCATCGTGTAGTGGTTGCCGGGCTTGATGTGGATCGGTTCCCTGGTGATGTCGACCCCGGCGAAGTCCTGGCCGACGAGGACGATCTCGCGCAGCGCCTCGTGCACGCGCTTTTTCGGCACCACGGTGATGTCGAGCGCGACGGTGCCGTCGGGGAAGCCGCGACCCTCGTTGATCTCGGTCTGCTCGGCGCGGGAGACGACGTCGCGCGAGGCCAGCTCCATCTTGTTCGGCGCGTAGCGCTCCATGAAGCGCTCGCCCTTGGCGTTGAGCAGGTGGGCGCCCTCGCCGCGAGCGCCCTCCGTGATCAGGAAGCCCTTGCCCGCCAGCGTCGTCGGGTGGTACTGGATCATCTCCATGTCCATCAGCTTGGCGCCGACCCGGTAGGCCATCGCGATCCCGTCGCCGGTGCAGATCAGCGCGTTGGTGGTCGGCTTCCAGACCTGGCCGTTGCCGCCGCAGGCGAGGATCACGGACTTGGCGGTGAAGAGCTGCATCGAGCCGTCGGCGATGTTGCGGGTGACGACGCCGCAGCACTCGCCCTGCTCGTCCATCGCCAGCGCCGTGCAGAACCACTCCTCGTAGCGGGCGACCGAGTCGGAGTACTTCATCAGCTGCTCGTAGAGGACGTGCATGATCGCCTGGCCGGTGATGTCGGCGACGTAGTAGGTGCGGGCGGCGGAGGCGCCGCCGAAGGCGCGGGTGCCGAGCTTGCCCTCCTCGTTGCGGTGGAAGGTGACGCCGAGGTGCTCGAGGTGGAGGATCTCCTCCGGCGCCTCTTCGCACATGATCGAGATCGCGTCCTGATCGCCCAGGTAGTCGGAGCCCTTGACCGTGTCGTAGGCGTGCGACTCCCAGGAGTCGCCCGGGTTGAGCGCGGCGTTGATCCCGCCCTGGGCGGCGTTGGAGTGCGAGCGCACCGGGTGGACCTTGCTGAGGATCCCGACCGATACGCCCTGCTCGGCGGCGGCCAGGGCGGCCCTCTGTCCGGCCAGTCCGGCGCCGATCACCAATACGTCATGCGTAGGCACGAGCGCGGACTCTATACGCGCGAAATCCGACCCCGCAGTCGGATTTCAAGACAGCGCATCCGACATTCACCACACCCTGGTGGGGTCGATATCGGATGCGTTCGGTCGACTTGCCGCGATGCCTACAGCCAGCGCTCGTCGAGGCGGCGGATTGCGGCCTCGCTGAGGCGGATGCCGTCGGCGACCGTGTCGAAGTCGACGTTCTCGGCGAGGTCGTGCCACCAGTGGTAGTTGGCGGGCTGCTTGAGGTCGGTGCAGCTCGCCAGGACCGCGGTCTCGTAGCCGGCCGCCAACGGCTCCAGGCCATCGGTGCCGTTGCGCAGGCGCAGATTGGGGAAGAGGTCGATGTCGAGCTCATCGGCGAGGCCGTCCATCAGGGCGAGCGAGCGGGACGGGTACTCGCGCATCTTCAGGAAGCCCTCGCCGCGCAGGACCAGCAGGTGGGGGGAGCCGGTCGACTCGAGGCAGAGGAAGAAGGTGCTCTCCCGCGGCAGCTCGGCGAAGTGGCGCTCACCAAAGGCCTTGATGCCCTCGCTGAAGGACTCCTCCGAGCCGACCGAGAGCAGGATCACCCGCAGGTTGTCGGTCGGCTCCGCGACCAACCGCTCGGCGAGCGCCAGCAGCGAGACCACCGCGGTGCCGTTGTCGTTGGCGCCCGGGACGACGTCGCGCAGGCCGATCTCGGTCATCGCCGCGGCCGTGCCGAGGCCGAGGAAGACGCCGAGCCTGGTCAGCGCTCGCCTGCCGGTGAGCGCGCCGAGGGCGGCGAGCACCGGCCCGCCGACGACCGGAGCCATCAACGGGGGGCTGGTATCGCTGCGCTCGATCAACCCCAGCCGGTCGCCGATGTCGGGCAGATTGGGATGGAAGATCAGCCCCGAGTGGGCGGCGTCGTGGTGGGCGATGAGGACCATCGTCCGCTCGGCATCGGCCGGGCCGAGCTCGCAGACGACGTTGTAGGTGGTGCGACGGGGGAGGAGCCGGCGCAGCAGTCGCTTGCCGGGTGGATAGTCAGAGGCCATCCCCACGGCCGCTGCGGCCGCGAGGGCGCCACCGAGGAGCCGCCGCCCGCGCAGCGCGGCAATCCCACCGAGCGCGCCCAGCCCGGCGCCGATCCCGAGCGGCCACCAGTAGGTCCCGTGGGCGGGCTCAGCCTCGATCCGCGCCTCAGCGCCAAGCTCGGCAAAACGCGCGACCAGCCACTCGGCCGCCCGTCGCTCCCCCTCAGAAGCCGAAGGCCGCTCGATCCGCTCAAGTTCCTCCAGCCGGCTTCGAAGCCTGTCCTTGCTCGCGAGCATGCCCGGACCTTAGTGGGGGCATCCCGGTAGGGGTGGAACGTCGTGACTTTTTCGTCGAGCGCAGCGGGCGTCAGCCAAATCCGATCCACCGAAAAAGTTAAGTGGAACCCCTACCGGGATGCCCCCGTACCATTGACTCATGCTCGGCGGCAAACCGATCACGCTCTTCCACGTGCGCGGGATTCGCATCGCCGTCGACTGGTCCTGGTTCCTCGTCCTCTTCCTCGTCATCTTCTGGCTCTCGGACTTCTACGGGGACGTGCTCGGCGAAAGCAGCGCCTCCTCGACCCCGTTCCTGTTGGCGCTGCTCAGCGCCATCGGCTTCTTCGGCTCGATCGTCCTGCACGAGCTGGGTCACGCTTTCGCCGCCCTGCGCAACGGGATCGGGATCTCCAGCATCCAGCTCTGGATCTTCGGCGGCATGGCGCGGATGAACCGCGAATCCGACAGTCCGGCGACCGAGTTCAAGGTGGCTGTCGCCGGGCCCCTGGTGACGCTCGCGATCGTCGTCGCGTTGATGGGCATCGGACTCGGTGTTGCGGGTTGGGACGAGTTCTGGCGGGCGGCGGTGGGCGAGAGGGACGCCGGGATCTCCGGGCTCCTCGCCATGGTCGCTTGGCTGTCGACGATCAACCTCCTCGTCCTCGTCTTCAATCTGCTGCCCGCCTTTCCGATGGACGGCGGCCGGATCGTCCGCGCGATCGCCTGGTGGCGGACCGGCAACCGCACCTCGGCCACCCGTTTCGCCGCCAACCTCGGGCGGGGTTTCGGCTACCTGTTCATCGGCGCCGGGCTCTACATGGCGGCGACCGACTCGATCCTCGGCGTCTTCGGTGGCGTCTGGCTGGCCCTGATCGGCTTCGTGGTAAACGGCTCCGCCCGAGCCGCCACCGCCCAAACCGCAATCACCAGCGGAATAAGCAAGCTCCGCGTGGCCGACGTCATGGATCGCGAACCCGTTGCGATCTCCGACCAGCTGAGCGTCGAGCAAGCTCTGGACGAGTACTTCCTCCGCTACCGCTGGCCCTGGTTCCCGGTGATCGATGCAGCGCACCGCTTCCTCGGCCTGATCGTGCGAGACAAAGCCGACGAGGTGCCGGAGACCTCTCGCGCCAGCTCGCTCGTCGCGGACGTCCTGGAGCGCGACGACGGCACCTTCCAGGTCCGCGACGACGCCCCGTTGGACACTTTGCTGGCCAATCGAGCTTTGCGCCGCTTCGGAGCTGTAATGGCGGTCGATGCGGAAGGCCGTCTCAGCGGTGTCATCACCGCCGAGCAGGTAGGTCGCGCACTTAGGGATGCAGCGGGGTAGAGGACCGGGGAGTCCCCTTCCCGGAAATTGATGTCGCACGGCCTGCGGCCTTAGCGACTATGTCTGAGCGCGGCTGCGCCGCGCAATCACGAGATTGCATATCGCCGCTTCGCGACATTCCCGGGACGGGGACTCCCCGGTCCTCTATGCCACAGGCCTATGCCGCTCGATGATGCGGCCAAAGTCCGTGCCAGCCGGCAGCGTTCCAAACGCGTTCCCCCAGTCGCCCGCCAGCCGCGAGGCGCAGAACGCGTCGGCGACAGCCGGATCGCCGTAGCGAACCAATAGAGAAGCTTGCAGGGCGAGCGCCATCCGTTCGACGATCCCGCGGGCGCGGGTCTGGATCGTCTCGACGTCGCCGGGGATCTCGTTCCGAAGCGAGGTCACGAACGGATCGAGGCGCGGCTCGGCTCCGGCCGCCTCCATCACCTCGGCGAAGAAGACCTCGACCGAGGTTGGGTTCTTGACCATCGCCCGCAGCACGTCAAGGCACTGCACGTTGCCCGAGCCCTCCCAGATCGAGGCCAGAGGGGCCTCTCGGTAGAGGCGCGGCATTCCCGACTCCTCGACGTAGCCGTTGCCGCCAAAGCACTCGAGGCACTCGACCGCGTGCCAGGGCGCCCGCTTGCAGAGCCAGTACTTGAGCACGGCGTTGGCGAGGCGGCGGAACTCGACCGCCTCCTCGTCGCCCGCCGCGACCTCGTCGTAGGAGCGCGCCAGGCGCATCGCGGCGATCGTCGCCGCCTCCGACTCGACGCAGAGGTCGGCAAGCACGTTGCGCATCAGCGGTTGGTCGATCAGCTCTGCGCCGAAGGCGGCCCGCTGGGCGGTGTGGTTGAGCGCCTGCGCGACCCCGGCGCGGTAGCCGGTGGCGGCGCCGATCACGCAGTCGAGCCGGGTGTGGTTGACCATCTCGATGATCGTCGGCACCCCGCGCCCCTCCTCGCCGATCATCCGCGCCCAGGCGCCGCGGAACTCGACCTCGCTGGAGGCGTTGGAGCGGTTGCCGAGCTTGTCCTTCAGGCGTTGGATCTGGAAGGCGTTGCGCTCGCCGTCCGGGGTCCAGCGCGGCATCAGGAAGCAGGAGATGCCGGAGTCGGTCTGGGCGAGGACGAGGAAGGCGTCGCACATCGGCGCCGAGCAGAACCACTTGTGGCCGACCAGCTCGTACTCGGCCCCGGGGCCCCCACCGTTGAGCGGAGTTGCAGTCGTCGTGTTCGCGCGCACGTCGGAGCCACCCTGCTTCTCGGTCATCGCCATGCCCGACAAAGCGCCGCGGTCGTAGTCGGGCATCGTCAGGCGCGGCTCCCACTCGGCCGCCAGCGCCGGGTCGCGCCGCAGCGCGGGGATCGCCGCGAAGGTCATCGTCGTCGGGCAGGCGAAGCCGGCCTCGGCCTGCATCGCCGTCATGTAGAGCGCGGCGCGCGCGACGTGCGCGCCCTCCTGGTCTGTGCGCCAGGGCAGCGCGTGCAGCTCGTCGCGGATCCCG
>DASSXC010000139.1:0-6396 GCA_035704205.1 Solirubrobacterales bacterium
CCCCGAGTCCGCGCCACCCGCGGATGAGGCGGCTGAGCCCGAGGAGGCCCCGGCCGAGGAGGCGGACGCCCCAGCCGCTGAAGAGAAAGCTGAGGAGCCCGAGGCCGCTGCGGGGGAGCCTGCTGCCGAGCCGTCCGAGGAGGATCAGCTTCCTTGGAAGGAGAAGCGTCGGCTGGAGCGGTCGCGCCGTCCGCACAAAGCCAAGCCGCAGCAGACTCCTGAGGAGCGGAAGGCTGCTCGGTTGGCTGAGCGGAAGCGGCGTGGGGCTGAACGGCGTAAGGAACGAGCCGCTGCGAAGAAAAAGAAGACCCCGGGGACCGGGACCCCGGTGGCGGAGAAGGACGCCAATGCGGCCAAGGTGCGGCAGGGGATCGTTGTCTCTGACAAAGGGCAGAAATCGATCACCGTGCGGGTCGACATCGTGCGGCGTCACCCGACCTACGAGAAGGTGATCCGGCGTTCGCGGACGCTGCATGCGCACGACGAGCGCGACGAGGCCGGCGAGGGTGACGTGGTGCGCGTGGTCGAGACCCGACCGCTCTCCAAGACGAAGCGCTGGCGCCTGGTCGAGGTACTGGAGAAGGCGAAGTAGACGATGATCCAGCAGGAGTCCAGACTCAAGGTCGCCGACAACTCGGGTGCGCGGGAGATCCTCTGCATCCGGGTCAAGGGTGGCTCGCACCGCCGCTACGCCGGCGTCGGCGACGTGATCACGGCAACCGTCAAACAGGCCAGCCCGCAGGGCGGCGTGCGCAAGGGCGAGGTCGTCCAGGCCGTGGTCGTGCGAACAAAGAAGCAACTCGGCCGCTCGGACGGCACCTACATCTCCTTCGACGAAAACGCCGCCGTGCTGATCGACCCCGCCAGCAACAACCCGCGCGGCACCCGCATCTTCGGGCCGGTGGCCCGCGAGCTGCGCGAGCGCAACTTCATGAAAATCGTCTCGCTGGCGCCGGAGGTCATCTGATGGCCAAGCCGATGCGAATCAGGACCGACGACATGGTCAAGGTGATCGGCGGCAAGGACTCCGGCAAGACGGGGCGGGTGATCCGCACCGAGCCGCAGAAGAACCGCGTCTACGTCGAGGGCCTCAACATGATCAAGCGGCACGAAAAACCGCGCCCCACCCAGGACGTCCAGAAAGCGGGCCAGCAGCTCGGCGGGATCGTCGACAAGGAGGGGCCGATCCACGTTTCCAACGTGATGGCCCTCGACCCCAAAGACAACAAGCCGACGCGGGTTGGCGTGCGCCGCGACAAAGGCGGCAAGCGCGAGCGGTTCGCGAAGCGAAGCGGGGTGTCGCTCTAGTGGAGGCAGCAACCACCCCGCAATCACAGGCCGCCCCGCCGCCCCGCCTGCGCGAGCGCTACGAGCAGGACGTAGTGCCTGCCCTGACGCAGAAGTTCGGCTACGCGAGCGCGATGCAGGTGCCCCGCCTGCAGAAGATCGTCCTCAACATGGGCGTCGGCGAGGCGAAGCAGAACGCCAAAATGCTCGAGGCCGCGCAGGAGCAGCTGGCGACGATCGCCGGCCAGCAGCCGAGCGTGCGCCGGGCGCGCAAGTCGATCGCGTCCTTCAAGGTCCGCGAGGGGATGCCGGTAGGGCTTTCGGTCACCCTGCGCCGCGCCCGGATGTGGGAGTTCCTCGACCGGCTGATCTCGATCGCGGTGCCGCGGATCCGTGACTTCCGCGGCCTCAACCCGCGTTCCTTCGACGGTCGCGGCAACTACTCGATGGGCGTCAAGGAGCAGCTGATCTTTCCCGAAATCGACTACGACTCGATCGACGAGGTGCGCGGTCTCGACGTGACGATCGCGACCTCCGCGGTGACCGACGAGGAAGCCTTCGAGCTCCTGCTGGGCCTGGGTATGCCGTTTTCCAAAGAGGGTCGCCCGGGTGCCGCCGCCGAAGCCGAGGCGGAGGCAGAGGAGGAGCGGCGCAAGGAAGAGGCGCGCCAGCGGGCGGAGGCCGAGCAGGCCGCACTGGAGCAACTTAAAGAGGAGAACCCGGACGCCTACGCGACGCCGGAGCCCGAGGCCGAAGAGGGCGAGGGCGAGGGGGACGCGGAGGGCGAGGGGGAGAACGCCGACGACTCAGCCGGCGAGGAGGATTCTGAGAATGGCTAAGACTTCGATGAAGGTGAAGCAGGCCCGCAAGGCCAAGTTCAAATCGCGCGAGTACCACCGTTGCCGGCGCTGCGGGCGCCCGCGCGGCTACTTCCGCAAGTTCGGCCTCTGCCGGATCTGTCTGCGCGAGGCCGCCCATGAGGGCTACATCCCCGGCATGACCAAGTCGAGCTGGTAACGAGAACGATGCTGACCGATCCAATAGCCGATTACCTGACCCGGATCCGCAACGCGCTCGGCTCCGGTCACGACGACGTGCAGATTCCCGCCTCGCGCTTGAAGGAGGAGATGTCCCGCATCCTCAAGGAGCAGGGCTACATCCGCGACTTCCATCGCAAGCCGGCAAAGGTCGGCGAGGCGATCGAGATCCGGCTCAAGTACACCGAGGACCGCCGTCCGGTGATCGCCGGAATGGAGCGGATCTCGCGGCCGGGACGGCGCCGTTACGTCGACCACAGGGAAGTGCCGCGCGTGCACGGCGGCACCGGCACGGCGATCATCAGCACCTCGGCCGGCGTGATGACCGGCCACGAAGCGAAGCAGAAGGGCGTCGGTGGCGAGGTCGTCGCCTACGTCTGGTGAGAGATCTGAGATGAGTCGCATCGGAAGAAAGCCGATCCCCGTTCCCGAGTCCGTCACGGTCGAGGTCGCCCCTGGGCGCGTCGCGGTCAAGGGCCCGAAGGGCGAGCTGGTGCAGAGCCTCTCCGCCGATATGAAGGTCGAGCAGGACGACGGCACGGTCACCGTGGCGCGGCCGACCGATCGCGGCGAGCACCGGGCGCTGCACGGGCTGACCCGGAGCCTGATCGCCAACATGGTCGAGGGCGTCACCGACGGCTTCGAAAAGCGGCTGGAGATCCAGGGAGTCGGCTACCGGGCCCAGCTCAAGGGCAAGAGCCTCGAGCTGGCCCTCGGCTATTCCCACCCGGTTTCGGTCGAGCCGCCGGAGGGGATCGAGTTCGAGGTGCCCCAGCAGACCGAGATAATCGTGCGGGGAATCGACAAGCAACTCGTCGGGCAGGTCGCCGCGGACATCCGCAAGCGCCGCCCGCCCGAGCCCTACAAGGGCAAGGGAATCCGCTACCGCGACGAGCACGTGATGCGCAAGGTGGGCAAGCGCGCATGACCGTCCTCACCAAGCGCCAGCAGCGCCTGCGCCGCCGCCGCCGGGTGCGCGCTCGCATCGTCGGCAGCGCCGAGCGGCCGCGGCTCTCCGTCTACCGCTCCAACCGCGGGGTCTTCGCCCAGCTCGTCGACGATGCCGCCGGCAACACCCTGGCGGCCGTCAATTGGACCGAGCCGGAGCTGCGCAAGCTGTCCGCCAGCGAGCAGGCGAAGCGGGCCGGTGAGCTGCTCGCCGAGCGGGCCAGGAAAGCGGGCGTCGAGACCTGCGTCTTCGACCGCGGCGGTTACAAGTTCCACGGCCGCGTCAAGGCTCTGGCCGAAGGCGCCAGGGAGAAAGGGCTTAAGTTCTGATGGCCCGCAGCCGCGCCTCCTCCATCCAGCTACCCTGTCCGGTCCGATGAAGGGCATGGACATGACCAACGTGGAGACGGTGAGCCCCAAGGGGCTCGATCTCCAGGAGCGCGTGATCGAGATCAACCGCGTCGCCAAGGTGGTCAAGGGCGGCCGCCGCTTCTCCTTCACCGCGCTGGTTGCCGTCGGCGACGAAGAGGGCGTCGTCGGGATCGGCTACGGCAAGGCTCGCGAGGTTCCGCTGGCGATCCAGAAGGCGGTCGAGAACGCGCGCAAGAGCTTGATCCGGGTGCCCAAATACGGGCAGACCCTGACCCACAAAATCATCGGTCGCTACGGGGCGGGGCACGTTGTGCTGCGCCCGGCGAGTCCCGGTACCGGCGTCATCGCCGGTGGCGGGGTGCGGGCGGTGCTCGAGCTTGGTGGGGTGCGGGACGTGCTCACCAAGAGCATTGGGACGCAGAACCCGATCAACCTGGTTAAGGCGACGATGGACGGGCTGGTGCGGTTGCGGCGGCCTGAGGAGGTTGCCGAGCTGCGGGGGCTTACCGTGGCGCAGGTACTTGGCGTGCAAAAGACCAACGGATCAACCGCGGGGCCCGTCGCGGCCTCGGGGGAGCCTGCGGGCGGGCGCGAGGCGTCCGTTCTCGGCCCCCCCGAGTCCACGCCACCCGCGGGTGAGACCGCTGGGGACCCGCAGGCCCTGGCCGCTGAGGCGACCGCCCCGGCCAAAGAGGCTGAGGCCCAGGCACCTGAGGAGAGCGTCCCCGCTGAGGAGCCCAAAGCTGAGGAGGCTCCGGCCGAGAAAGCTGAGGGCTCGTGAGCGCTGTCAAGGTCAGGCAGGTCAAGTCTTCTAACGGCTCCAATCCGGCGCAGAAAGCGACGCTTTACGCGCTTGGCTTGGGCAAGATCGGTAGTGCTGTCGAGCGGAAGGATTCTCCTCAGTTGCAGGGGCAGCTTCGGGTTGTCTCTCATCTGATCGAGGTGGGTGACTGATGGCTGATACGCCTCGCTCGGAGGAGATCGGGCTTCATAACCTTTCGCCCAAGCCGGGCTCGAAACGGCCGCGCAAGCGGATTGGGCGTGGTGAGGGCTCCGGGCTCGGTAAGACCTCGGGGCGGGGGCAGAAGGGGTATGGCTCGCGCTCGGGTTCGAAGAAGAAGGCCGGCTACGAGGGCGGGCAGAATCCGATCCACATGCGGATGCGAAAGCTTCGCGGGCCGCACAAAAAGCAGTCGATGCCCTTCGAGAAATTCCGCACCTCGACCCAGCCGGTCAACATCGGCGATCTCGAGGAGCGCTTCGACGCCGGTGCCGAGGTGAACCTCGAGACGCTCAGGGAGAAGGGCCTGGCGAAGCGCTCCGATCCGGTCAAGGTCCTCGCCCGCGGCGAGATCTCGAAGAAGCTCGACGTCCACGCGCACGCCTTCAGCGCGGCCGCCAAGGAGAAGATCGAGGCAGCCGGCGGTTCCTGTCACACTCTGGAGCCGTAATGCTCAGGACTATTGCGAACGCTTTCAGCGTCGCGGACATCCGCAAGAAGCTTGCGTTCACCGCGGCAATGCTGCTGCTCTACCGGCTTGGCGCCTACATCCCAGCGCCGGGGGTCGACGCTGCCGCGGTCAAGGAACTCTCCGAGAACTTCGCCGGCAGCAACGTGCTCGGCTTTCTCAGCCTCTTCTCGGGGGGTGCGCTCGAACGTTTCTCGCTCTTCGCGCTGGGGATCATGCCCTACATCACCGCCTCGATCATCCTGCAGCTCCTCACCGTGGTCGTGCCCTCGCTGGAGAAACTGCAGAAAGAGGGGGAGGTCGGCCAGCAGAAAATCACCCAGTACACGCGCTACCTGACCGTCGGCCTGGCCTTCGCCCAGTCGTTCGGCTTCGTCTTCCTCTTCCGCTCCTTCGGCAACCAGGCGGGCCCGAACAACGCGATCGGCGAACTCGCCGGCCCGAAAGTCCTCCTGATCGTGATCTGCCTCACCGCGGGCTGCACCCTGCTGATGTGGCTGGGCGAGCTGATCACCCAGCGCGGCATCGGCAACGGCATCTCGTTGATGATCTTCGCCTCGATCGTCTCCGGTCTGCCGGGCGGCATCCAGGCCTGGTGGAACAACCCCGACCAGGTCTTCGTCGTGATGATGCCCTTCGTCGCCCTGGCGGTGATCGTCGCCATCGTCTTCGTCCAGGAGGGCCAGCGGCGCATCCCGGTCCAGTACGCGAAACGGATGGTCGGGCGAAAAATGACCTCGGGTGGCTCCACCTACCTGCCGCTGCGGGTCAACATGGCCGGCGTCATCCCGGTGATCTTCGCGGCCTCGATCATGGCCTTCCCGCCGACCATCGGCCAGCTGCTGAACACGCCTGCGGCACTCGACTTCGCCGCCTTCTTCAGCCCCAACAGCTGGGCCTACGTCGTCGGCGAGGTGTTCTTCATCGTCATCTTCACCTACTTCTACACCGCGGTCACCTTCAACCCGGTGGACCAGGCCGACAACCTGAAGAAATACGGCGGCTTCATCCCGGGCGTGCGCCCGGGGAGGCCGACCGCCGAATATCTCGACCGCATCCTCTCGCGGCTGACCTTCCCAGGCGCGCTGTACCTGGGCGCGGTGGCGGCGCTGCCGACGATCCTGATCAACCAGACCTCGGCCAACTTCTTCTTCGGCGGGACCTCGATCCTGATCGTCATCGGCGTCGCCCTCGACACGGTCAAGCAGCTCGAGGCGCAACTCATGATGCGCAACTACGAGGGCTTCTTGAAGTAGCGTCCACGCGGGGCGGTCGCCCCGTTC
>DASSXC010000140.1:0-2327 GCA_035704205.1 Solirubrobacterales bacterium
CGCTTCCTTGATGATTCCTCGCACCTTGCCGAGGGTCTTGCCGCGCCAATCGCCCAGCTCCCCAATCCTCTTGTCTATCAGCTCGGAAGCATTCGGCTTGTCATTTGCCATTTTCGGAACCCTGGGATCATTCTCGGGACGAGACCTGGTGTCCCGCCTGCCGCCTGGCTATTTTACGTGTGCCAGCAGCAGCGAGGGGAGGTCCCTATGTCGGTTGTCGTTTCGGTCGTCGCTCCCGGCCTCAATGCAGAGATGTACGAGGCGGTCACGGGCAGGGTGATGCCCGGCGACAAGCTTCCGGACGGATGCGAGCTCCACATCGGCGGGCCCGTCGAGCAGGGATGGCGCGTGATCACGGTCTGGGAGTCGCGGGAGGCCTTCGACCGGTTCCGCGAACAGAAGCTGCTGCCGGCTATCCGAGAGCTCGCCGGGGGCGAGGCCACCCCGGCTATGGAGCCGGAGGTCAACCCGGTCCACAAGCTGGTCACTCGCTAAGCGGTCTGGCTCACTGGCGTCAAGCGCCCTCCAGCAGCCAGGGTGGCAGCACCGAGTGGGCGGCGTCGGTCACCTCTATGCCGGCCAAGCGCCCGTAGTGGTCGAACTGCAGGACGATCGACTCGAGTGCCGGCACCGTCTCGGTCTGCTCGAGCCCGCTCAGCTCGACGGAATGGCGGATCTCGACCATCGATGAGCCGGTGAGGTTGAGATGGGCGTGGCCCGCCTCCCCCACCGTGACGCTGATCTCGGCCATTTCAGGCAGCCGTCGTCTCCTCCATCCTCTCCTCTGTGCTCTCCTTGGGCGTGATCGCTGCGGCGAGCTTCGCGGAGGTGATCCCGAGCACGGCACCGATAATGAGCGTGACGAAGATGTTGATGGCGACCCACTCGTAGGGCGTCGAGAGGATGCCGGCGAACGCCCCCAGGCCGGCGGTCGCCGGATCGCCCAGCGCCTCGACGCTGTTGCCGACACCGCCGCCGTCTTCCGCCCAGCCGTCAGCGCCTGTGGCGAGCCACCAGAACACGACTGAAGCGAAGGCCGGGAAGGTCGCCGGGATGTAGTACCAGTCGCCCAGCGCCGCGAACAGCACGAGGGCTGCGGACATGACGCCGACCCACAGCGAGATGCCCCAGAAGTCCGGCAGGTCGGCGGTGGCGCTGGCGAGCACGATCATGAGGAACGCCGTGGCGCAGCCGAAGAAGATGGCGATGCAGACCTTCGTGAACGCGGCGTTGTCGCCACCGGCGGCAAAGAACAAGCCCCACGCCACGAAAGCCGCGGGCACGACGAGATGGAAGCTCTTGGGCAGTTCGAGGCCGTTGCCCAGATCACCATCGGTGAACCAGTGAAAGCTGAAGTTGAGCGCGAACTCGACGTACAGGAAGGCGAGCACGCCGATCACTAGCGCCAACGGAAGAAAACCCTTCAAACGTGCGGCCATGGACAGCACCAACCCTTTCGGTCGGTTATGGGCGGTCAGGCCGCCGGGTGCGGCCCGTCCTTGGGCGTTGAGAAGGCACCGCCGTCGATGAGCTCGACTCGGTAGCCGTCAGGATCCGCAACGAACGCGATCCGCGGAAGGTCCTCGCGTTCGCCCGGACGGTAAGGCGGCTTCTCCGGCTCGACGCCGATCTCGGCCAGGTCCGCGAGCGCGGCGTCGATGTCCTCCACGGTGACGGCGAAGTGGTTGTAGCCGTCACCCAGGTCGTAGGGCTCCCCCCGGCCGATGTTGACCGTCAGCTCGAGGCGGTCTTCGTCGCCCGGGAGCCCCATGTACACGTTGTAGGCAGAGTCGAAGTTCAGGCGCCCGCGCTCCTCTAAGCCGAGGGCCTGGTAGAAGCGCAGCGAGGCGTCGATGTCCCGGACGCGGACGCAGGTGTGAACGAGAGCGCGTGGCATCACCTGACTCCTCAGATCGGCGAGGACGGGCGCGCCATCCCTTCGGCGAGGTCCCCGAAGCCCGGGGCGATCACGGCGCCCGGCTGGGCGATCAGCTCCTCGGCGACGAGCGCCTCGGTCGTGAGCATCAGTGCGGCCACCGAGGCCGCGTGCTCGAGGCTCAGCCGCGTGACGCGCACCGGGTCGATCACGCCCTGTGTGAAGAGGTCGCCGAACTCGCCGGTCAACGCATTGAGCCCGTGGCCGTCCGGCATCGCGCTCACCTGGTCGACCACGGCCTGCCCGTCGAAGCCCGCGTTCGTCGCGATCCAGTAGAGCGGCTCGTGCAGGACCCGGCTGACGACCTCGGCGCCACGCGCATAGTCGCCGTCCAGCTCCATGTCATCGAGAACGCCTCCGGCACGCAGCAGCGCGGTGCCGCCGCCCGCGA
>DASSXC010000141.1:0-7678 GCA_035704205.1 Solirubrobacterales bacterium
AAACCGAGGACGGCCGAAGAGGCTGCCGGCGACGATCCCGAGATACCGCAAAGGATCTGGGGGCAAAATCTGCGGGACACCTTCCACCGAGCAGATTTCTTTGTTGACGCTCGGGAGGATGTGGGGCTGCGTGACGCCATAGAGCGGGTCGTAGCAATTCTTTTCAGCCACCCCTTCAAAACGCCAAGTAAGGACGAGTACGGGCTCTTTGCGGCAGCGGGTGCCGCCCGCCAGTCCGCTGAGCTTGGACGGCAAGTCGGGGCAGCGATCGCTACGCCAGAGGGAGAGGTTGTGGCGCTCGGGTCTAACGAGGTTCCGAAGGCTGGGGGAGGTGTTTACTGGGAAAACGGCAAGGAGGAGACCGACTGCGGAATCAAGGAGGGGGACGGTCGGGAGTTCCGCAACGAGGTCGATACCAATGACGACATGAAGCGCGAGATCGCGCTGGAGATCATTGAAGAGTTGAACAAAGAGGACTTCCTCAGGGATGCCGGCGAGTCGCAGGCACCTGCCCTGCTCGCTGCCCTGGAGCGAACGAGACTGGGCGACCTGATCGAGTTCGGACGAGCTGTCCACGCGGAGATGACGGCGCTCATGGACGCGGCCCGTCGCGGGGTGCCCGTCAAGGGCTGCACTCTCTACACGACCACGTTTCCCTGCCACAACTGCGCTCGTCATATCGTCGCTGCCGGGATCAAGCGCGTTGTCTACGTCGCCCCCTACGCAAAAAGCCAAGCGCAGCTCCTTCATGGCGACGCAATCGACTTTGCGAAAGCGAAGCCACGCAAGGATGCGGTCCAGTTTGAGCCTTTCGTTGGGGTCTCTCCGCGACGATATCTAGACCTATTTGCGGCCGGGAAGCGGAAGAGGGCCGATGGGGCTGTGGTCGTGCATGTCCCGTCCGAGGCCGCTCTCAATATCCCTGATGCAGACTTAGAGGACATACGGCCGAAGATTCCCAGCTATCGACAACGGGAAGCATTGGCGATAGACCTTCTAATTCAGGAATTCGATAGAACCGGCTTACGGTTCGACAACGAGAAAGAGGGCGAGATCGGTGGCAAATAGAGAGGCACGGAACCAGCAAATCCGGATAGCGCGGGAGACCGTGCGAAGCTGGCCTTCCGGTCTGCAGCGCTCTGGCTCCTCTCGCTCTTCCAGCAGCTCGCCCAGCTCTGGCTCCTCCCGTCCGCCAGCGTCCAGCCAGCAGCAGCGGCGTAGCCGCTGAGACGGCCAGCCACGCGGAGCTGGCGAACTACTTAGCTCTGCGACTGAACGGAGAGGGAGGGATTCGAACCCTCGAGAGAGCTTGCGCCCCCTACTCGCTTAGCAGGCGAGTGCCTTCAGCCACTCGGCCACCTCTCCGGGCCCGAAAACCATAGCGCCGGGCTCCGGGAGATGGCGCGGCTAGGCTCGACCTGATGAATTCTCCCCCCGACCAGTCCCACGAGCGCTACGAGACGATCTTCGCCGAGGTCGAGGCGCCGTTTGCCTTCGTCGACCTCGACGCGATGGCGGCGAACGCGGCGGAGATGCTGGGGCGGGCCGGCGGCAAGCCGATCAGGGTGGCAAGCAAGTCGCTGCGCTGCCGGGCGCTGCTCGAGCGCATTCTGCGCAGCGACTCGGGGTTCGAGGGACTGATGACGTTCACCCTGCCGGAGACGCTCTGGCTCGCCGAGCAGGGATTCGAGAACCTGCTGCTCGCCTACCCGACGACCGACACCGAAGCGCTGCGCGAGCTGGCGCTGCGCTCGGCCGCCAACCCCGGGGACGCTCCGATCGTGATGGTCGACTGCAACGAGCACCTGGAGATGATCGAGTCGGTGCTGGGGAGTGGGGCCGCACCGGTCAGGGTGTGCATCGACCTCGATGCGAGCTGGTGGACCCTGCGAGGTCGAGTCAAGGTCGGTCCAAAGCGCTCTCCTGTGCACACGATTGAGCAGACCGTCGGGCTCGCCCGCGAGATCGACAGCCGGCCGCAGCTCGAGCTCGCCGCCCTGATGGCCTATGAGGGACAGATCGCCGGCGTCGGTGACCAGCCGCCCGGGCGGCGGCTGCGTGGCAGCGCGATCCGCTTCATGCAACGCCGCTCCGCCGCTGAGCTGGCGGAGAGGCGCGGGGCGGTCGTCGCGGCAATCCGCGAGTTTGCCGAGCTGCCGATCGTCAACGGCGGCGGCAGTGGCAGCCTCGATCTGACCGCCGCGGAGGACGCCGTCACCGAGGTGACCGCCGGCTCGGGCTTCTACGCCCCCGCGCTCTTCGACCACTACAGTCGCTTCTCACTCACTCCCGCCGCCGGCTTTGCCCTGCCGATCGTGCGCAAGCCCGCGCCGTCAGTCGCCACCGCGCTTGGTGGCGGCTACCTTGCTTCGGGCAGCGGCGACGCGGCGCGACTGCCGGCTCCATGGTTGCCAAATGGGCTGCGACTCGATCCCGAGGAGGGGGCCGGCGAGGTGCAGACGCCGCTGCTGGGGCCCGCCGCCGCGCAACTCTCCGTCGGCGACCGGGTCTACCTCCGCCACGCCAAGGCGGGCGAGCTATGCGAGCGCTTTGACAGCCTGCATCTGGTCGAGGGCGAGGAGATCGTCGACGTCGTCCCCACCTATCGCGGCGAGGGACAGGCGTTCCTTTAGCCCTCGCGGCCGCTACCCCTAGAGGCCCCGGAACAACTCCATCGGCGGAATACCGAGTCCCCGCGCCAGTTTCGCAACCGTCGAGACGCGCATGTCGCGAACACCGCGCTCGGCTCGCCCGACCTCAACCGAATGGATCCCCGCGCTGTGGCCGAGCTGCTCCTGAGTCAGACCGCGGAGCTTTCGCTGCGCCCTGATGTTGCGGCCCACCGCGACTTTCGTCTCCACCCTCCGATCATCGGGAGCAGAGCCGATAACGTCCAGAGCCAATAACTCATGTTGTCCATCGCGGTGAGCTTAATTGGGAACGGTATGCGGATCGGCGACCGTCGATTTTGCGGGCGAAATCGTTAACGTCAAATACAACCAATAACGTATTATGCTCAGTATCCATTCAGGCATTCAATGGACCACCCCATGCACGAAGAGGAGGAAGAGGCGGCACGTGAGCGCCGGGCGAGAAGTCACTCGACGCGAGTCGCGATCCTTGCCCTGCTCGCCGAGGACGACCGCGAGCTGACCGTCCCTCAAATCAGGGCCGAGCTTCCTGACAGCTTCACCCTTCGCAACATCTACTACCACCTGCGAGTCCTCGAGGTCTCTCACCTGCTCGCAAGAGACGGAAGTCGCTACAGGCTGACCTAGCCGCGCTTCACGGTCCGAGAATGCGCATCGCGTACTCGTTGGCGAAGACGCGATCGGGGTCCAGCTCGTCGCGCGCCGCCTGAAACCTCGCCCACTCGGGATAGAGCGGAGCCAGGGTCTCCGCGCTCTGGAAGTGACGCTTGCCCCAGTGCGGGCGACCGCCGTAGTCGCGCATGATCTCCTCGACCGCCTCGAAATACGGACGCCATTCCATGCCGCGGTACTGGTGCACGGCGATGTAGGCGGTGTCGCGTCCATGCGAGGGGCTGAGCAGCGCGTCGTCCCCAGCCGCGACCCTCATCTCGATTGGGAAGAAGACGGGGTAGCGGTTCGCGCGCACCCACTCGATCACCCGGCGCGCCGCCGCCGGGCCGTGTTCGCGCGGGACCCCGTACTCCATCTCGGTGAAGCGGACCCGGCGCTCGCTGGCGAAGACCCGGTCGCTGCGGTCGACGGTCTTTCCACCCGAGGCGAGCGCTGCGGCGAGTCGCGAAAGCCTTGGAATCGCCCTCGGCGCGAGCCTGCCCGTGGCCGACAGCGCCTCCAGCGCCCAGTTCTCCAGAACGATGTCGTTGAGATAGGCGGCAAGGCGACCCCGCGGTCGTGGCGGTCCCTCCACCCTGTTGCGCTCGAGTACCAGCGCCGAGTCGGCGTAGGGGAAGGTGAAGAGCTCGAAATGGTCGTTGGCCTCTGCCCGCTCGTCGAAGCTGTCGAGCACCTCTTCCCGGGGCTGCGGCGTGTCGGTGCGCAACAGGGTGAAAGCCGGCACGCAGCGCAGGGTGACCGCCGAGATGGCACCCAGCGCACCGATGCCGACCCGTGCCGCTCGCAGCAGGTCCAGCTCGGAGCCATCCAGGGTGCGAACCGCTCCGTCCGCGGTGACCAGCTCGATCGCCTCGACCTGGGCGGAGATGTTGCGCAGCTTCGCGCCGGTGCCATGGGTCCCGGTGGAAATTGCGCCGGCGATCGTCTGCCTGTCGATGTCGCCGAGGTTCTCCATCGCCAAGCCGAGCCCGTGCAATCGCTCGTTGAGGTCGGCGAGCACGGTGCCCGCTCCGACCTTGATCAACCCGGACTCAGAGTCCTCCACGTCGATCACGCCGTTCAGTGACGCGACGTCGATCATCGTGCCATCGGTGAGCGCCGTCTCGGTGAACGAATGCCCGGCGCCGGCGACGCTTACGGTCCGACCCTCCCCGGCGGCAGCGGCCACGGCAACGGCCAGCTCGTCGCGGCTGCGCGGGCGGACAACCTCCGCCGGCCTGCAGCGCTGGTCGCCCGTCCAGTTGTGCCAGGTATCGCCCATCGAAGAAACGTACGCTAACTCTCGACTGGCTGGACCAGCGGCGGCATCAAGGCCTTGTAGGCGTAGACGGAGGTAAAGAGGAGCAAGACGGCAACCACCAAGCTGGGCAAAACGTACCCGGTGACGCTTGCCACACCCCCTCCCGCCAATGCCCCTGCGGTCTGTCCGGCCGCCCACGCCATGTTCGAAAGGCCGGCGGCAAAGCCCTGATGCAAACCGCTCAGGTCGGCCGTCTCAGAGAGAGTGGTCAGGGCGGGTGCGAAGCAGATCCCGGCGCCGAGCGAGGCGACGATCAGGGCGCCCAGCACCGGCCCGAGCGCCTGCGCGGCAGCGATTCCGACCATCGCGCAAGCACAGATGCCGGTCCCGGTGACGAACGGGATCCGCCGACCCACCCGGTCGGAGTAGCGACCGACGACCGGGGCCAAGGCGGCCTCCAGAGCAGCACCGGCGATGAACCCCCCGGCGATCGCCACATGACCGCCACCGAGTTCATCGATCCGCAGCGGCACGAGAACCTCGACCGCACCGAACATCAACGAGGGGACCGCGACGAACGCCGTGGCGGTGAGGACCGGGCGGCTGACGATCGTCGCGCCCACCTCGCGCAGCGGCTGGCGCTCGGGCGGACCGGCTTCCGGCAAGCGGGCGGCAAAGCCGGCCAGCACAAGGGCGATGCCCAGGACCGCACCGAACACGGCGCCGGTGCCAATCTCGGCGGCAAGGGCGCCAAGGATCGGCCCGACAAGCGCGCCGGCAACGGCGGTGCCGAGGGCCGTCCCGATCACCGAGCCGCGGCGCTCCGGCGGGGCGGTGGTGATCAGCCAGGTGAGCGCCCCCGACCAGATCAAAGCACCGGCGACGCCCTGGGCAAAACGGGCCGTGTCGAGCAGGACGATCTCCTCGGCAAGACCGAAGACGAGGCTGGAGATGCCGAGCAACAGCAGCCCGCCGATCACCGTCCGGCGTGGCCCCGCCCAGGTGGCAACCAGCCCGGCTGGCAGTGAGGCGAGCAGCGTCCCGGCTGCATATGCCGCCGCAAGGATCCCCGCCTGCGCCTTGCTGAGGCCAAACTCGGAGACGTAGTCGGGAAGCAACGGGGCAATCGCCGCATAGAAGGCGACGTCGAAGAAAACCATCGTCGAGGCGAGGATGATCAGGCGCCGCACACCCGTATCCAATCACCGCAGGCCCCCTTTGCTCCGTGCCTTTCCGTCCATAGATTTGCCGCTAGCATCGACATATCGTCTGAGCACCCCGGAGGGGTGGCAGAGCGGTTGAATGCGGCGGCCTTGAAAGCCGTTAGGCGTCGTAAGGCGTCTCGTGGGTTCGAATCCCACCCCCTCCGCTCTTAGCTCAAGCGCGCTTGGTGGCTTCGAAGAAAAGGAACGGGCCCGAGCGCTGCGCGCTGGTCAGGTCGAGGGCGGAGGCGGTGAGCCAGGATTCGATCTCAGGGTGGGTGCCGAGGGGGCCGAAGTCTCCTGCGTGGGGGCGGATCAGGAGGCGCTGGCGCAAAGTGTCTCGGCCGCGGACGAAGGAGGAACCGACGAGGCGGCCGCCTGGCTTGAGCACCCGTGCCGCCTCGGCTATTGCCGCCTGGGGGTCGGTAAAGCAGTGCAGTCCCCAGAAGGAGAAGAAGAGATCCGCGCTGGCTGAGCTCAAGGGGAGGTCGGCAGCGTTGGCTTCGACGAACCTGAACTTGGAAAGGCCGCGAACGGCAGCTCGCTCGCGGGCGCGGCGGATCATCGACGGTGAGAGGTCGACACCCACGTAGTTGACGGCTCGAGCGGTGGGAACGGCGCGCAGGGCCGGGCCGGCACCGCAGGGACAATCGACGATCGTGCCGCCATCCGGCACCGCAGCCGCCGTGGCCATGCTCTCGTAGTAGGGCTTGGCGTCGCCTCCCCAGATGAGCCGGCTGATCACGCTGCTCAGCCGCGGCCGCTCCATGTAAGCGCTGTAGGCGGCGCCGAAGGGGGAGGCGTAGAAGTCGTCGCGTGCCACCTAATGAAGACTAGGTTAGAAAGGACCATGCCTGATGTGCGCCCAATCACCGACTTCCCCTTTTTTTTGCGCAGCAGGATCGCCCCCGCGGCAGCCGAACTAGCGGGGATGAACCGTGAGCGGTGGCGGCAGCGTGCGCAGCGCGCCAGCGACGCCTTTGGGCTGGTCCTGGTGCTGGTCCTCCTTACCTACGTGCTCGCCTCGGTCATCTCCAACCGGGGCTGGCCGGCGGTCCTGCTGACGATCGTCGTCGGCGCCACTTCGGTCGTCGCCCTGACCAGCTCACATGCGCGGCCGGTCTTCGTCAGGCGCGCCCTGGTCCTCGCCCTGCTGGCGACCCTCCTCGCCATGGTCGCCGCCATCACCGGCGGACGCCCCTGGCTCAATGCGGCCAACTTGATCGAGATCGGCCTCCTGGCGGTGGCGATGGGGGCGGTGCTGCGGCGCGTCGTCACCTCCGACAACGTCTCCTCGCGGACGATCCTCGGCGCGATCAGCGTCTACACGGCTCTCGGCATCCTCTTCACCTGGGCCTACGGCCTGATCGATCGGATCGAAGGCGGCGGCTTCTTCGGCGCCGCGGCAAACGTCGAGGGCAGCGACTTCCTCTTCTTCAGCTACACGACGCTGACCACCACTGGCTATGGCGACCTCGTACCGGCTGGGCAGGTCGGCCGCATGGTCTCGGGCCTGGAGATGATGCTCGGCCAGATCTTCCTGGTCACCTTGGTCGCGGGCCTGGTCAGCCTCTGGCGGCCGGGCGAAAGAATATTGAGACGGCGCGAGCGGCGCGGCGGGGAAGCTCCCCCCGCCGACACCCCCTCGAGCCCCTGAACCTAGTCTGAGAGCTCGACGCGCTCGATCTTCTGCTCTTCGAGCGGGCGATCGGAGCCGTCGGTCTCGGTGCCCTCGATCGCGTCGACGGTCTCCATCCCAGTAGTGACCTGGCCGAAAACCGTGTGCTTGCCATCCAGCCACGGTGCAGCCTTGGTGGTGACGATGAAGAACTGTGAGCCGTTCGTGTTGGGACCGGCGTTGGCCATCGCCAGCGCCCCGCGGACGATCTTGTGGTCGTTGATCTCGTCCTCGA
>DASSXC010000142.1:0-2807 GCA_035704205.1 Solirubrobacterales bacterium
CCGCTGCCAGCTCTGAGACCGAGCGGCCTTCAACCAGATGCGCCTCGACCAGGTACCGCGCCTTTGCCACAGGAGAGCTCCCTTCATTCGGTGTCTCCTATGTCTCGACACAGGTGTCGCCTATCTACTGAAACTGGACACTGTCTCCCCGATTAGAGCGGTATCCGGGACAGGTCGGGTCAGGTCGGGACACAAATCCCCGATCTGGCCTGGCCAAGCGGATCGGTGCGGTTCGCTGGGGCACGACGGCGATTGGACCGGAGGTCTCGACTTGGGTCCTCCAGCAGCCGAACTGGTAGCTGGCTGGTAGTTGGCGGGGGCCCTTCGGGCCTCAACTACCACCTCCGGCGTTCTTCGCAGTGACCGAGCTAGGCACCTGAGCGTGACTTGCCGGCACGGGCATCGCTTGTCGACGAATCGCAGGGCGGGCGGTAATTTTCGTGGCCGTGTCCGTACCGGTCCTTTTCGCTATCGACGAAGACGAGCGTTCGCTGCGCGATCTCGAACGCGAGCTGGTCGACCGGTATTCACGGAGCTACCGCGTCGTCTGCGTGTCCTCGGCGGGGGAGGCGATGGCGGAGTTCGAGGCGCTGGCGGCCGCGGGCGAAGACGTTGCGCTCGTCCTCGCCGCGCAGTGGCTCAGCCAGACGACGGGGAGTGAGCTGCTGGGCGAGGTGCGAGGGCTCCACCCGCATGCTCAGCGTGGGCTGCTGATCGAGTGGGGCAGCTGGGGCGACGGCCGGACGGGCGAGGCGATCTTCCGGGCGATGGCACGGCGGCAGATCGAGTACTACGTGATCCGCCCGTCGCGAACGCCGGACGAGCTGTTCCACCAGTCCGTCTCGACCTTTCTGCTCGAGTGGGCCCACGCCCGGCGGGTGTCCCCGCATACCGTCCACATCGTCGGCGAGTCGTGGACCGGCAGGGCTCACGAGCTGAAAGAGGTCTTGGGGCGCTGCGCGGTGCCGCACGCGTTCCTTCTCGCTGATTCGCCTGACGGCCGCGCCCTGATCACGGAAGCGAGCGACGGGGAGCCGCTTCCCCTGGTGGTCTTCCCGAACGGCACGGTTCTCGCCGACCCGACCAACCTGGAGCTGGCGCGCGCCACCGGCGCCACGATCGACCCCCAACGGCGTGAGTTCGACGTCGTCATCGTCGGCGCCGGGCCAGCCGGCCTGTCGGCAGCGGTCTATGGCGCTTCGGAGGGTTTCCGGACGCTGGTCGTCGACGACGGCGGGATCGGCGGGCAGGCAACTTCGAGCTCGCTGATCCGCAACTACCTCGGCTTTCCACGTGGCGTCAGCGGTCGTCGACTCGCGGAGAGTGCCTACGAGCAGGCGTGGGTCTTCGGCGCCAAGTTCGCCTTCATGCACGATGCGACCGCCATCCGGCGCGACGGCGACCGCCTCTACGTCAGCCTCTCCGACGGCGGCGAGGTGAGCGCTGGCGCTGTCGTCCTTGCGACGGGCGCCACCTATCGCCGGCTCGGGGTTGCCGAGATCGAGGCGCTGGTCGGGGCCGGCGTCTTCTACGGCGGCCCCGCCTCCGAGGCGCCTGCGATGGCCGGCAAGGAGGCGTATGTGCTCGGAGGTGCGAACTCGGCGGGTCAGGCGGCACTGCACCTGGCAGAACATGTCCGGCGGGTCACGCTCGTGGTGAGAGCGGAGTCGTTGGATGCCAAGATGTCGCACTACCTGGCGCGGCAGATCGACGGGGCGCCCAACGTGGAAGTGCGCCTTGGGACGGAAGTCGTCGGCGGTGGGGGAGACGGCCGGCTGGAGCGCCTGGTTCTCCGTCGCCGCGCCGACGGGGCGACGGAGACCGTGGGAGCCGACGCGCTCTTCCTGATGATCGGCGCCCACCCGAACACGGACTGGCTGCCGGCGGAGCTCGCCCAGGAGGATGGCGGGTTCGTTCGCACCGGAGCGGATGTCGAGAACGACGGGAGCTGGCCGCTGGAGCGCAAACCGTTCTCGCTCGAGACCAGCATGCCCGGCGTCTTCGCTGCGGGAGACGTCCGTCACGGGTCGATGAACCGCGTCGCCTCGGCGGTCGGCGAGGGCTCGATCGCGATCAGGCTCGTCCACGAGCTCTTCACGGCCGAACAGCTCCAACTGCGCGACCGGGTCTGACTCCCGGCGATTGAATGTCTGGTCGTGTGAACATTCGCAAACATTCAATGTCACGGGCCCGTTTGCTTGCCGCCTTGCCAGCAATGGTGCAGCCTTGCAATCGTTGCTTCCGGCGCGGACGGCGCGTCGATCATTGGCGGACCATACGCTGTGCTTGAGCACGGCCAGAAGGGAGGCTATGAGTGGCGCATATCCACCAGCCCGATGCAGCGGGGGCGCGGGCAAGGCTTGCCATGTATCAACGTATCGGTTGAACCTAGGCTCAGGCCCATCTCCAGCGCAGAAGTGTTCATGTCCTGTGGGAAAGTAGAGCCGTTTCCGATCGTGATGCAAGTTGCGCAAGGGAAAGGCAGAAAGCGAGTAACGGTCGCGGGCATGGCGTTTGATCGCGAGGTGCGCAGGGTCAAGATTCCATTATCGGACGGCAGATCCGTATGGCGAAGGCCACGGGTCATTAGCGCGCGATCCGCTCGGAAAGCTCATGTCGAGCCCCTTGCCTTTCTTGCGTTTGCTGCGGCGCGCGGCCTGTCGATTGGTCGCGTCATTGGCTATGACGCATCTGGGCGCGCCGTATCAGGCAGCTTGCCGAGGTGGGTGCGGCAGCGCGATGCCCTTCTGATGGTTGCGGGTAGCCACCTCGTCGGCTAGTCCCAAGCCTCCAAATGCGTCGATTCC
>DASSXC010000143.1:0-11159 GCA_035704205.1 Solirubrobacterales bacterium
GATGTCGCCGGGTGCGGCGTGGGCCAGCACCGGCTCGGAGATCTGCTCGGCGGCCTCGGCCTGCCAGTCGGAGCTGCCGATCGAGCGCAGCACGACGGCTCTCACCCCCGATTCGCTCGCCGCTTCGGCCACCGCCTCCGGTCCTCGGAAGTAGGGCGGGCGAACGAGCTCCGGTCGCGGCGCGCCGGCCGCCTCGACCGCCTCGGCGGTCCGCTCGAGCTCGGCCCGGATCTCGCTCCGGTTCAGCGTCGAGGCGTCTGGGTGGCTCCACAGATGGTTGCCGAGCTCGTGGCCGGCGGCGGCCAGCGCCGCGACGACCTCCGGCAAATCGGCGACCGCGGCGCCGCGCAGGAAGAAGGTGGCCCGACAGCCATGCCGCTCGAAGACCCCGGCGATCTCCTCCGTCCAGCGCGCCGGGCCGTCGTCGAAGGTGAGCGCGATCTCCGCCCGCTCTCCGCTGCCCCGGTGCACGATCGTCGGGCCGTTCGCGACCGGCTCCTCGCGGGGCTCGGGCCGCACGACGTGAAAGCCGGGGAGGGTCTTGCCCGCCGCAGCGCCGCGTCGTCGCCTCAGCTCTCCGTCGGGGCCGATGTCGAGCACGGTCCCGTCGAGCATCTGGATGGCGGTCAGGTCGTGCTTGCGCATCATCGCCTTGACGAACTCGCCGCGCAGGCGGAGGTCCCGGTATGACGTGTCGATCTCCAGGGGCGGGTGCTCGCCGACGACGTCGGGCGCGTAGAGGACGGCATAGGGCGTCTCCTTCATCCGCAGGTAGAAGTCGAAGTGCTCCGCGGCGGTTTTCAGATCGGGGTCCCAGCGGACGTGGTCGAAGAGCTCACGCCGCATCAGCGCGCAGTTCGGCAGGCAGTCGACCTGCTTGAACCGCACGCCGTCGCGCTCCTCGTAAGGGCGGTGATCGGCGACCTGACGCAGCGTGGCGCCGCGCACCTCCAGCCGGTGTCCGAAGAAGACCGTCTCGCCGTCGCGGGTCACCGTGCCCGCCACGGCGCCCGCCTGCGGGACTGCGTCCAGCAGCCGCACCATGGCGTCGACGTCGGTCCGCTCGGTGAAGACGCCGTCGTCGTCGACCACCAGCTTGTACTCGCTCGGAGTCGAGTCGACCAGGTGGTTGCGCGCCAACGAGACGCCGCAGTCGAAGGGCAGTCGGTGGACGGTCGGACGCTCGCGCAGGCCGGCGCTGCGCAGGCGCCCGGCGAGCTCCTCGTGGAAGGCGGCGTCGAAGGGCTCGCTCTGGTCGGCGACGTGGACGGAGGCCTCGGGGCGGTGGGCGGCGAGCGAGAACAGGATCCGTTCGAGCGCCCGCGGGCGGTTGATCGTCGGGATGCAGTAGTCGACCCGGGTCATCCCGCGGTCTCGCTGCCCACCGAGCGGAAAACGGGCCCGTCCCAGTGGCTCCAGTGGCGAATGCCGCTTTCCCTGCGCTTGCCCCGCAGGTCCGGCTTGCTGACGAAGCTCCTCATCTCGGCGAACGGTGAGATCACCACCCCGTCCAGCGCCCTCTCGACGGCGCCGTGCCGCTCGATCGCGCTGTTCAGCGATTCGACCAGCGCCTCCCAGCACGAGTCGACGTACGGCCGCATGCGCGGCCCGACGGGGACTATCCGGTGGTCGATCGGGAGGCCGCGCGCGGCCTGGGCCAGCCCGCTGAAGATCGCCGGTCCCGTGGTCAGCCCAATTGCCGGCGAAAGCCGCTTTTCGACATTCAGGGTGGCGACCTCGATCGCCATCTCGAGCAGCGGATGCCCAGGGGAGCGAAAGGCGAAGAGGCCGTTCACCACCGGGCCGTTCGGCGGCAGCTCGAAGAGCCGGCCGGCGCCGTCGAGCAGCGGCTGCAGATCGCGCTGGGCGGCGAAGTTGGCGTCGACGTAGATGCCGCCGAGCGCGTGCACGGCGCAGTAGCGGAAGTAATCGGCCTGCATGGCGGGCACCGCGCAGGCTTCGAAGGCCTTCGCCTGGCGAGCCCCGAACCGCTCGGCGATGAAGCGCGCGGCACTGCCTTCGTTGAAGGCAAGCTGCCGCAGCTCCGGGTTGCGGCGGCGGAAGGTCGCCATCAGCTCGGCGATGTAGGGGGGGACGTCCTCGTCGTGCCAGTACTGGACCAGCACCGGCGCGCCGTCCGTGGCATCGATCTCGCTCATCGGGACGCCGTCGGCGATGCGTGTACCCGCATGTCACCAATCATAGGTTCAGAAGCGGTAGTCGAAGCGCTCGATCAAGGCCCTGCACGAGGCGCCGACCAGATCTCGCAGCTCGGGGTCGTAGTACTCGCGATAGGGAGCCCGCCGGCTGGTGTTGACCGGCTTCGCCCTCTTGATTCCCGGTTCGCCCTCGGGCATCTCCAGCCCGACCCTCTCGACGAACGATTCGAGGTCGGCCGTCAGTGACTCGAAGCGGCCGATCGTGAGGAGGTCCGAGTCAAGCCCGGCGCCGAGGACCGTCTCGACCTGCGCGGTGTAGAGGTCGTGTCCTTCCAAGAGAGGCTTGGCTAGGTCGTACCCCTGGGTGACCCGTTCGAGCTCCGCCCGCCCGCCGCCGTCGACGATTCCGCCGCACGCCCGCCGCACCGTGGTGGCGAAGTCGCTGATCTCCTCCGAGCCGGCCACCGGCCCGCCTTCGACCCCAACGTTGGAGCCCTTGATGAAGAGGCCGCGAACCAGCGGGTGAACATGCCAGGTCGATTGCTCGGGTGGTGCGGGTTGACCGCTTATGAAGCTGTACCAGGAGACGTACCAGTCCCAGGGGTTGCGGATGAACGCCAGCACCGGTCGGCCGACCGCCTCTTCTGGGAGCTTGTTCCAACCGAAGTGGGGGTGCTGCTCGTCGACGAACCGGCAGCTGGGAAACGCCTGGAGGAGAAAGCGGCGAATGAACCGCCCGCCCGTCTTGGGTACGTGCAGGAAGACGAAGCGGTCGTGGATCACCATTGGCCTGAGCGCAGGGTGAGGGCCCTGGTCTTGACGCCGCTTCCCTCGATCCTGACCCTCAGGCCGTGTTTGCCAGCTCGCTGCAGGAGCTGCCCACCGCGCGGGCTCAGCCCGATTCGCACCGTGCTTTTCCGCTGGGGCGCGATCGAAAAGCGTCCGCGTCCGATGATCGCTCTCACATTCCTGATCCCCCGCCGGTCAAGGAGGAGTCGCTGAGCGACGAGTGCGATCGTGCCATGGCATCTGTGGTTGCCGGCGCACCTGATTCGCAGCAGCGTCTCCCCTTCTCGCACCTTGACCACTCGCGCCACGACGGCGAGCCCGCGCCCGCCGGTGGAGCGTGGTGGATGCGATCCGATCTCGCTCCCGCTTCCCAGAGGCGTCCCGGCGCGCGGCTGCAGGTCGGTGACCAACCCGTCATCCCGTGGGGCCACATAGCGCACCCTCAGCAGGTTCGCGCCTCGCTCGATCGCCGAGCTCGCCCCTTCGTCCTTGTAGAGGTCGGTGAAGTACAGCCCATCGCTCCCGGCCGCGAGCCCGGCGGCGGTGGCTCGGCCGGAGCCGGTGTATTCGGCCAGCACCGACGGCTCGGCCGCCAGCTCGCCCTCCTGGCCGGGGGAGAACTCGACGATTCGCTTGCCGCGTGCCTGCGGGCCGGCGGCGTAGGTTGACCCGGACTCGGTGACGAAGGCATGGTCCATCATCGTCTCGGGGAATCCGCTGCCGTTCGCCGTCTCCCGTTGCACGAAGGCGATGTTCACGGGGGCATGTGCGGGTTCCCAGGCGTACAGGGCGTAATGCCGCATGATGTCGTCCCGGGTCGTCCAGGCGCACAGCGGATCGGCCGGGTCTGCGACCCAGCAGTAGTTGACGCCCGGATCGACGCGCGCCAGCCTGTCGACCGCCGGACCGTTCTCGACCTCGTAGTGCGAGCCGTTGGCCGCCCGCCAGGCGCCGCCGAACGGATTGCGGAATCCATACGCGTAGACGTAGTCCCGAGCGCCGATCCCATCGCCCGGGTCATAGAAGGGATTGGTGGGCACGGGTTCTCCGCCGAGCGTCATCCGCAGGATCTTGCCGCGCCAGTCGTCCAGGTTCTGGGCGGAGCTCAAAACCCCGCCGTCGCCGTTGTGGACGTAGAGGTATCCGTCGGGCCCGATGCTCAGGTTTGAGATCTGGCGGGAAGCCCCCTGCCGGTCGCCGGCCATGTCCAGCACGGTTTCCTGCCCCCCGGCGACGAGTCCTCCATCATGACTGTGGAAGCGCACGACCTTGGCGTAGTGGGGCTTGGGATCGGTCGGCCAGCTGGTGTCCTCGTAGACCATCGCCGCGAACACGTCGCCGGACGCCGGGTCGACGACCAGGCCGGTCAGACCCATCTCGCCCGAGCCCGGAAATACCCCCGTCGGGTCGAAGTTCAGCAGGCCGGAGGCGTAATCGCTCACCGAGCCGTCGCGCGTCACCGCTTTGATCGTGCCGTAGAGCTCCGCGACGTATGCGATGGGGCCGCCGGCTTCCTCCACGATCGGGGGCGTCGTCGCAACGTTGACCGGCAGCTGAAAGCCGGTCGCCGCGATCTCGATTTTGAAGTTCGGGCGTTTGACCGCCCAGGGAAGGGGTCCCGGCTCGCCGCTCGGTCCCGCGGCGCTGGTTTGGAAGGGACGCGACGCCCATGGACTGAGCTCGCCTGCGTCGTCCCGGGTGCGCACACGCAGTTCGTAGTCGGTGCCGAAGTCGAGCGCCGATTGCCCGGCATGGGAGTTGACGAAATGCCCGTCGCCGAGGTGGATGTGGATCTTTTCGGTCTCCGTCGCGCAGTCGGCTTCCCAGACGACTTCCGCCGGCGAGGCCACCCAGATCTGCCAGTCGGAGCAGGCGTGCTGATCTCCGTCCGGGTCGCTGAAGCCGGTTATCTCCATATGGACGTCGGCTGGATTCAGGACCTGGCCGTCGGAGCTGGGCTCGATTATCTGCGGGGTGGCTGGAGGCGTGGCCGCGGCGATCCCACTCCACCAGAGGCTGGCCACCACCACGCAAGAGCCGACCAGCACACGCCGCCACGCGTTTCCGGGCGACCTCACCGTCATCCGATCGTGACGCGGTCGATGCAGTGACTCTTGCGGGGCGTGCTCGGATCGAGGTCGTCGTCCGATCGGCTCACGCGCAGCTCCGATTCGCTCGGCAAGGAGATGTCGCGCGCGGTCAGCTCGGCACGCCAGCCGTGCCAGCCGCGCCTCACCTCGCGCGGGTCGTAGTCCCGCTCGACGTACTTCTCGATCGCGTGGGGGACGCTGAGGAAGAGGTAGTGCTTCATCGGGAAGGACTGCGGATACATGCGCAGGCCGCGAAACGAAACGCGGTGCCCGCCGGAGGAGGCCAGGTCCGGAGTGGGCGCGTCGGCGGCCTTCCACGCCTTCAGCTGATGCGGGAAGAAGGGGCCGAAGGGATAGTAGGTGTGCAGCGTGCGCTGAAACTCGGGATGGTCGTGGTCGGGCTGCTCGCGGCTCGGCACGAAGGTGTACTCGAGGAAGTTGACGGCGTTGTATCCGTCGCGCTCGACCCTTGCCAGCGCCTCGGCGAGCGTCCCGTCGCCGGGCGGCGCCAGCCTGACCTCGTCGGGGTCGAGGTGGATCAGCCAGCCCGCCTCGCGCTCCTCCGTGAGCTGTTCGGCAACCTCCTCCTTGCGCTGCAGCAGCGCACGCCAGTTGTAGACGCCGTCCTCGCGGGGGAAGGTCTCGATGCCCAGCAGGTTGCGTTCCAGCCACGGTTCGGCGAGCGCGACGGTCCCGTCGGTGGATGCGTTGTCGATCAGGTAGACGTCGACGCCCTGCTCGTCGAGATGCCCCAGGCAGCCCTCGATGAACCGCCGCTCGTTGTAAGTGGCGAGAAGTGCGACCACCCGCATTCGATTGATCATAGACTTATGCGTATCCAATGAGCGCTGAGCATCGAGCTAAACCATGGTCCGACTGCGGCATCTGGGAGGGCGAGGGGCTGCGTCGGGAGGTCTTCTTCTTCCGCTCCGGAGGGGTGGACCTGTACGGCTCGCTCTACGCTCCCGCCTCGCTCGAGCCCCGGCTGGGCGTCCTGCTCTGCAACTCGTGGGGGTTCGAGGGTGACCTGGCCAGCCGCTTGCTCTACCCCCTCGCGCTCTCGGTGGCGGAAGCCGGCGGGGCGGCGGTCGTCTTTCACTATCCGGGCTTCGGCGACAGCGACGGGGACCTCGGCGCGGTGACGATGGAGGTCCTCGCCGAGAGCGCCGTGGACGCCCTGCGGGAATCGGCGCGGCGGCAGGCCTGCGGAGAATGGGTGCTCGCCGGCGCCATGCTCGGGGCGTCTGTCGCCAGCATTGCCGCCGGCGGTCAATCGGTCGCGCGGCGGTTGCTGCTCGTCCAGCCGGCTCTGCGGCCGGCGAAGTACTTCGCCAGGCTCGAGCGTGCGTCGCGGCGATCGAGCGGGGGCTTGGCGTCGAAAGAGAGGTTTGCCTTCGGCTATCCGTTGACCGGCGCGATGCTGGACTCGGCAGCTCGCGCCGACGACGCGGTCGCGACGGCCCTCGCCGGCTTTCACGGCGACGGCGCGGCGGTCAGGCACTCCGCGCCCAGCGTGATCGAGGGCCTGCCCGAGGGCTTCGCTCAGGTGTGTGCGGAGGGGACGTGGCGTTTCGGCACAGGGAAATTCACCGGGTTGCTCGACGCGAGCGCGCGGCATCTGCGAAGCCTCGTCGCCGGGGCATGATGGAGCAGCGGAGCGCCGCCACCGCCGGCCGGCTGAGGGAGTTCATCGTCGCCGAGCTGCTCGACGAGCCCTTCCACGGTCAGGATCCGCTTGCCGAGGGAGCGGTCGACTCGCTCGGCATCGAGCAGCTCGTCGAGTACATCGAGGAGGCGTTCGGCATCGAGCTGGACGACGACGAGTTCACCTATGACAACTTCGAGAGCCTCGACGCCCTGGCCAGCCTGATCGATTCGGGGCCCTGAGGTGGGACGGGTGCGAGACCACGCGGTCCTCGTCCCCACCTCTCGCGGAGGGGTGAGCGCGATCGTCACCCAGCCGGGCGCCGTGCAGCGCGGCGCCCTTGTCCTCCTGCAAGGCGCCGGCCCGCCGGCCCGGTCGGGTGTCAACGCGTTGTGGACTCGCGTGGCCCACGAGCTTGCCGGAATCGGCCTCGTCGTCATCCGCTTCGACTTCGCCTGCGAGGGCGACAACCCGGGGGTGGGGCGGGACGTGCCCCGCGCCCGGGCCTGGCGTAGGGGCATCGACCTCGGGCTGCTGCGGGAGATCGCCCCATGGTTCCTCCAGCGAGCGGGCGAGCGGGCACTCTCCGTCGCCGGCTCCTGCCACGGCGCCCGCGTCGCACTCGAGTTCGCCGCAACCGAGCCGGTGGCAAACGGGACGTTCCTCCTCGTCCCGTACCTGGGGGAC
Organism: Solirubrobacterales bacterium; assembly: GCA_035704205.1. Lineage (GTDB taxonomy): Bacteria > Actinomycetota > Thermoleophilia > Solirubrobacterales > 70-9 > VRUE01. The sequence continues at coordinate 7,371 of DASSXC010000143.1, forward strand.
CGTGAGCCGAATCTGCGTGACGATGCCGCGGAGGATGAGATACCTCCGCTGCTCGACGAGCGGCAGTGGGGGACGGGCCCCACCCTGACCGACGGGGCAGAATTGCTCGAGGGCTTTCGCGCCTGCCTGGAGCGGGGGCCGGTTTGGACGCTCGTCGGCGAGGAGGAGGCGGCGCCGGTGCGTCCCTTCGCCGCCGCGCTCGAGGGCTCCGGGCGCGCGCTCGAGCTGGAGGTGGCGCCGGGCACGGCGGTGCTGCACCCGATCGCCAACCCGGTGCAGCAGGAGATCGCGCGCGAGCGGCTGGTGAGTCGCGTCGCGAAGGCATTTGCCGAACGCGAAGACCGCGTGGCTTCGTACTCATGACGGCGAGCGCCCCGGCCCGTGCGGAGCTGCCGGCCGGCCCGGAGCTCTCGCCGCTGCGGCAGGCGTCGCGCTGGATCGCCGACCCGATCGGCTTCATGCGCTCGCAGCAGCGGCGTTTCGGCGACGTGTTCACGATGCGCCTGCCGCAGGAAGAGCCGTGGGTGATCGTCGGCGATCCGGAGCTGGTCAAGCAGGTCTTCACCGCGCCCGACGACGCCCTATACGCCGGCGGGCAGAAACGGGTGTTGAGGCCGATCATGGGGGCGTCCTCGGTGCTGCTCACCGACGGGACCCGGCACATGCGCACGCGCAGGCTGCTGCTGCCGCCGTTCCACCGCGCCCGCATCGGCCGCTACGAGGAGACGATGCGGGCCGTGGTCGAGGAGGAGCTCGAGCGCTGGCCGACCGGGACGCCCGCGCCGGCCGGCCCGCGGATGAGCGCGATCGCCATGGAGGTCATCCTGCGCACCGTCTTCGGTCTCGGCGACGATCAGCAGCGGGGTCCGTTGCGGGAAGCCCTGGCGCGGCTGATGAGCTACGCGACCGGGAGTCGAAGCGCTCTGGTCGCCTTCGCCGACAGCGCCCGCCTGCGGGAGGATCGCTTCAGCGAGTTCCGGCGTCTCCTCGGGCGCGCGGAGGAGCTGTTGCTCGGCGAGGTCGACGAGCGCCGCCGGGTGGCGAGCCTCGAGGAGCGCGACGACATGCTCTCCCTGCTCCTGCGGGCCCGCTTCGAGGACGGTTCACCGCTCTCGGACACCGAGCTGCGGGATCAGCTGATGACCCTGCTCGTGGCGGGGCACGAGACGGTGGCCGCCTCCCTCGCCTGGGGAGTCGAGCGCCTTGCGCGCCATCCCGAGGCGCTGTCGCGGGCCTCCGCGGAGGCGGTGCGGGGTGGCGATTCCCACCCTTATATGGACGCGGTCGTGCGCGAGACGCTGCGCGTCAGGCCCGTGCTGATGGTCGTGCCACGGCTGGTGAGGAAGCCGTTCCAGCTCGGCGACCGCGTCATCCCCGAGGGGGCCGCCGTCACCCCGAGCATCCCGCTCGTCCATCTCAACCCCGACGTCTACCCCGAGCCGGATGCGTTCCGCCCCGAGCGCTTCCTCGACCGGCAGCCGGGCACCTATGCCTGGATCCCCTTCGGCGGCGGCATCCGTCGCTGCATCGGCGCGGGCTTCTCGCTTCTGGAGATGCGCGTCGTCCTCTCCACCCTGCTGGCGCGCTTTTCCCTGCAGGCCACCGACGATGGACCTGAGCCGGCGAAGCGACGGCTGCTCGTCGTCACGCCGGCCGCCGGCGCGAACGTCGTCCTCGAACCGCGATGAAGCAGACCATCCCGCAAGCGCTTTTCGCCGGCGCCGAGCAGGAGCGAGGCGAGTTCGTCTTCCACCTTGACGACGGGATCGTGCGCCTACCCTCGCGGGAGCTCGCGGAACGCGCCTCGCGGGGGGCGCGACGCCTTGTGGCGCTTGGCGTGAAGCCCGGCGAGCCCGTCGGCGTCCTCGGGCCGAACCGGCCGGAGTGGGTGGTCTCGGCCTTCGCCGTGTGGATGGCCGGGGCGACCCTGGTGCCGGTTCAGATTCCGTTGCGGGTGCGCGATCCCGATGCCTTCCGGGCAGGGCTGCGGAGTGTCGTCGCGGCCGGCCGCTGCCGTTGCGTCCTGACCGATCCCGACCTGATGGCGCTGCTGCCCGACGGCGTGGCGGTCGCATGGGGCGAGGGGGGCGAGGAGAGCGGGGAGGCGCTCCCCGCGCCGGCAGCCGATGACGCCGCGGTGCTGCAGTTCACCTCCGGCAGCACGGCAAGGCCGAAGGGGGCTCTGCTGACCCATGCCAACGTGATCGCCCAGGTTCGCGACGTGCTGCGCGCCTATCGCTACGGCGATGGCTCTCCCCGGTCGATCCTGAGCTGGGCGCCGTTCTTCCACGACCTCGGTCTGTTCGCCAACCTGGTGCAGCCGGTCTTCGCGGGCGCCACCGTCCACCAGCTCCCCACCGAGCGCTTCGCCCGGGACCCGCTGGAGTGGCTGCGGCTGGTCGAGCGGACGCGCGTCGCGCTCACGGTGGGGCCCTCGTCGGCCTTCGGCAGCGCCTTCCGGGCGGCGGACCGGCGTGGCGAGAGGCCCGACCTCGGCTCCCTGGAGATCGCCTACTTCGCCGCCGAAGGCGTCGACCCGGATGTGGCCGGCCGCATCGTCGAGAGCGCCGGCGAGTTCGGCCTCGACCCGCGGGCCCTGGGATCGACCTACGGCCTTGCCGAGGCGGTCATGGCCGTGTCCTATTCAGCCGCGGGCAGCGGGCTGAGCTTCGATCGGGTGTCCTTGCGGGCGCTCACCGCGGACGGCGTCGCGGCCCCGGCGGACGAGGGCCCGGCGCGGGTGCTCGTCTCCTGCGGTCCACCGCTGATGGATCTGCGGATCGTCGACCGGGGTGGGGAGGAGCGCGCCGAGCGGCAGGTGGGTGAAATACAGGTGAGAGGTCCGTCGGTGATGGGCGCTTACGTCGGCGTCGACGTGCCCGATCCCTTCGTCGACGGCTGGCTGCAAACCGGCGACCTCGGCTACCTCGCCGGCGGAGAGCTGCACGTAACCGGCCGCGAAAAGGACCTGATCATCGCCGGGGGCCACAACTACTACCCCGAGGACTTCGAGTGGGCCGCCTCCCGAACCGACGGCGTGCGCCCCGGCCGTTGCGTGGCCTTCGCCCTCCCCGGCACGGAGGAAGTGGTCGTCCTGGTGGAGGCACAGGACGACGCACGAGCCGAGTTGGAACGAGACGTCAGACGTGAAGTCGCCAACGCGGTGGGGATCAGACCAAGCGGGGTCGTCGTCCTTCCGCCGGGCATCGTCGAAAAGACCACCAGCGGCAAGCTGAGGCGCGCCGCCATGCGCGACCGCTACCTGAGCGGCACCCTGGCGGACGCCGGTAGTTAGAGACAGAGCAGGACTGCTCATCGAGCTGACATCCACGCGGAACCGCGTGGATGTCGACGGTCAAGCCGTCTATTTGCAGGGGAAAAAGAAGGCGTTCCGACGAAGCAATGCGGGGACAGGCCGCTTACTCTCAATTTTCTTTGACCGCCGAGGTAATCCCGGCTATCCCATGGGCCAGCCCGGAGACGGGCACTCGCCACGCCGCAGGGGTGTGGTGAGAAATCAATCCGAAAGGAAGAAGAGATGATTCGTAATCTCAAGGTGCTGGGGCTCTCCCTGGTCGCCGTCTTTGCGCTCGGCGCCGTAATGGCCTCAGGTGCGATGGCCCAGAACGGCCTTCTTACAGCCGATGGCCCCTTCTACCTCACAGGGACAGATGAGGCAACCGGAAACGCTCTGACATACCCGGGCGAGGAACCGCTCGTCTGTCCAGGATCCCATTACAAAGGGGAGAAAGAAAAAAGCTCGGCGCCCCTGACCAGTGGCTCCTCGGC
>DASSXC010000144.1:0-3849 GCA_035704205.1 Solirubrobacterales bacterium
GCGGTCGGGGCGATCGAAGCGCTTGGAGTCACCCCCTCCGCTCCGGGGGCGCCAGTGGAATCCGCGCCGCCTCCCATCCCCTGCGTCGAGGAGCCCGAACCAGAACCGGAGCCCCAAGACGAGCCCACGCCGATCCAGCCAGCGGTGTCCCCGGCGGGGCCCGAGCCTCCGGTGGAGCGGCGACCACCGAGCACGTTCTTCCGCCGTCATCCCGCGGCGATCCTAAGTGCCGGTGGACGGACCGCGGTGGCGGTCTTCCGCTTTGGCTCGAACGAGGCGGGGGTCGGCTTCCTTTGCAAGATCGATCGACGCCCGTTTCGGGCCTGCCCGCAGCGACTGGCCCGGCGCTTTGCGCTCGGCCCACACGTCCTGCGCGTCAAGGCGCGCGACCAGGACGGCGAAACGGACCAGACCCCCGCGGTCTTTCGCTTCCGGGTTACGCGGACCCCGCCCGGCTGAGCTACCGCTCCGCTGCGCGGGTGACCCCGCCCCGGCGTGCAATGCGATGGCCGACGAGCAGCAGCGCCAGCAGCGCGGCGGCACTGCCCCAGACCAAAGGATCGGTGAGGCTGAGGCCCTCTAGGCGGGTGCCGAAGTAGACCGAGAGGGCGGTGATCGGCAGGTAGGCGACCGTCGTCGTCCAGACGAAGCGCCAGAGCGGCACGCGGGCCGCGCCGGCGGCGTAGGAGACGAGGCTGAAGGGCAGGATCGGGATCAGCCGCACGGCCAGCAGCAGGGTGATGCCGCCGCGCTCGATCGTTCCCTCGACACGCTCGAAGCGCTCGGCGCCGAAGAAGCGGTCGAGCAGGGGACGGGCGACCGAGCGCCCGACCGCGAAGCAGACGAGACCGGAGAGCAGCCAGCCGAGCATCATCAGCGCCAGCGCGGGGAAGAAGCCGTAGGCGAACCCCGCCGCCGCGTCGAGGATCTCCGCCGGGTAGAAGACGACGGTGTGGATCAGCGCCAGGGCGAGGATCAGCAGCGGGCCGGCGACGCCGAGGTCGTCGATCTGGCGCCGCACCTCGTCGGTGTCGCCCCGCACCGCCGCCTCGAAGGCGTCGCGCAGCTCCGGGATCGCCAGCACCATGGCGACCATCAGGGCGACGCCCGCCAGCGTGACGGCGATCGCGGCGAATGAGGGGCGTGGCGAATCCACTTCGTGAAGCATTGTGTCCCCTATAGGGGGGACAAAGCTTCAATCGGGCCTAGGTGGGCTTTCTCAGGCGTTCGGCCAGGCCGGAGTGGCGCGCTCCGCTGTCGTCGCGCTTTACGGCCATCTCCAGGGCGGCGGGGTCGCCGATCAGGACGCAGCTCTGGCGGGCGCGGGTGATCGCGGTGTAGAGCAGGGGGCGGGTCAGCATGCGGCTGTGGGAGCGGTGGCAGACGCCGACGACGACCGGCACCTCGCAGCCCTGTGCCTTGTGGACCGAGATCGCGTAGGCGAGGCGCAGCGTCGCCGTCTCGCCGTAGGGGATGGTCAGCGAGCCGCCCTCGTCGGTGTCGACCAGGATCGTCTCCTCCTCGGGGTCATCGGCGCGCAGGAAGACGATCGAGCCGTTCATCAGGCCCAGCTCGTGCGAGTTGCGCGTCTGGATCAGCCGGTCGCCGACTCGGAAGCGCTCGCTCACGGCCGCCCGTCCATCCGGGTTGAGCCGTGCCTGCAGCCGCTCGTTCAGGGCGTCGATGCCAACCGCCCCCTTGTACATCGGCGCCAGCACCTGCACCTCGCGGATCGGGTCGACGCCGAAGCTGGCCGGCGCGCGTTCGGCGACGACCTCGACCACCGTCTCCAGCGCCCGCTCCGGCGCCGCGCGGTCGACGAAGAAGAAGTCGTGGTCCTGCTCGCCCTGCGGCTGCAGGTGCGGCGGCCGCCCCTGGTTGATCTCGTGGGCGGCGGTGGTGATCATCGAGCGGGCCGCCTGGCGGAAGATCTGGGTGAGCCGGACGACCGGCGCGATCCCGGCGGCGATCAGGTCCTCGAAGGGCTTGCCGGCGCCGATCGGGGGAAGCTGGTCGGCGTCGCCGACGAAGACGACGTGGGTCGACTCGGCGAGGCCGCCGAGCAGCACCTCGATCAGTCGCAGGTTGAGCATCGAGGACTCGTCGACGATTGCCAGCTCGACCGGCAGCGGGTGGCCCGGCCGGTAGCCGGGCTCGCGCCCGGGCATCCACTCGAGCATCCGGTGGATCGTCTGCGCCTCGTGGCCGGTCGCCTCCTCCAGCCGGCGGGCGGCCCGCCCGGTCGGTGCGCAGAGGGCGATCGAGACGTCGGCGCGCTGCGCCTCGGCGACGATCGCCCGCGTGCAGGCGGTCTTGCCGACGCCGGGCCCGCCGGTCAGCACCGAGATCCGAGTCGCGAAGGCGCCCCGCACCGCCGCCCACTGCTCCTCGGTCAAGCGGCGCGTCTCGTCGGCGCCCTCGTCCTCTGGTGGCGACTCGCCTGGATCGTGGTCGATGTGGGGGGGAGCGGCGGCGCGCGCGGCCAGCGTCTCTGCGACCGCGACCTCGCTCGCGTGGGTCAGCTCGCGGTAGGCGCGCCCCTGATCGAGCAGCAGCCCCCGCGCCCGCACCGTCACGTCGGGGTCCGGCCGCAGGCCGATCAGCTGCGCCGTGCGGCGGTTCAGCTCGTCCACCGGCAGGTAGCTGTTGCCCTGCTGCTCGGCCTCGCCGAGGGCGAAGACGGCGGCTGCCTGGGCGCGCCGGTCGGACTCGGGCGGCACGTCGGCGGCGAGGGCGATCCTGTCGGCGCGGGCGAAGCCGACGCCGGCGACCTCGGTCAGGCGGTAGGGGTCCTCGTGCAGGACGGTCATCGCCCCCTCGCCGAAGCGGTTGTGAATCGGCGCGGCCAGGTGGGCCAGGCCGTGCGGGGCGAGCTGGACGTGGAGGTCGCGGATCGCCCGCGAGGCGTGCCACGATTCCGCCGCGGTCGCGGCCTGCTCGGCGCTGACCCCGCGCAGGGCGCCGAAGACGCCCGCCGGGTCGGCGGCGATCGCGCCCAGCACGCTCTCGCCGTACTCGTCGACCAGCCGTTCTGCCCGGGCCGGCCCGATGTGGCGCAGGCTGGTCAGGTAGGCGATCCGGCCCTCACGGTCCGCCGGGTCCAGGGGAAGCGCACCGCGTGCTTTCAGCTGTCGCCCGTAGCGGGAGTGGGTCTGCCAGTCGCCGCTGACTTCGGCGCGGTCGCCGGCGCTGAGGTGGGCGACGGGGCCGACGAGAGCGAAGCCCTCACCCGACTCGGCGTCCTGAACCTCGAGCACCGCGTAGCCGTCGTCCTCGGCGCTGAAGATCACCCCGAGCACCTCGACGGTGCCGCTGAAGGCAGCCGCGTCGGCGTCGAAGAGGGTCGCTGGGCCGCTCACAGATCAAAGCTAGCTGGAGCGCAGGCGGGGCAGGCAGGCAACACGGTCGCTCTTTGCGGCATCAGCTGAGCTCAGGCGCCGCTTGGAAATTCAAAGTGCAAGAATGCCGGGCGTTCGGCCCAGCGGGGGCCACGAATCGGGAGGACTGAGATGAGCACCCACGCAGTGAAGAAAATCGACGAGATGGAGGCGGTCTACGGCGGCGCTTTCAAACGCGCCCGGGCTGAGCTGGGCGTCGAATCCTTCGGCATGCAGATCATCGACATGCCGGGGGGCTTCGAGGGCTACCCCGAGCACGACCATGCCGGGGACGGTCAGGAGGAGGTCTTCATCGCGCTCGGCGGCGGAGGCGAGATCGAGATCGCCGGCGAGCGCTTCCCCCTCGATGCCGATCATGTCGCTCGCGTCGCGTCGGGGACGATGCGCAAGGTTTGGCCTGGCTCAGACGGCATCCGCCTGCTCGTCCTCGGCGGCGTCCCGGGGAAGACCT
>DASSXC010000145.1:0-7235 GCA_035704205.1 Solirubrobacterales bacterium
GGGAGGACGATGACCAGGGCGCCGCACCGCAAGAGCTGCTCGACCACCTCTCCGAGGCACACCGGGAGGCGAAAGGGCTGCTCGACGAGACCGGCCTGGAGCAGTGGTCGGACGCGATCGGCGCTGCCGCCGCGCTGCACGACATCGGCAAGGCGCACTGGTCCTTCCAGAGGACGCTGCGGACCGCGATGGGGATGGACCCCGACGCGGACGACGGCAAGCTCTGGGGGAAGAGCGGCGCCAGGGGCGGGGAGCGCAAGCGCCGATACCTCCGCCACGAGCTGGCCGGCGCGCTTGCCCTGCGCGGTCTCGACGGCACGATCGAGCTCTCCCAGCCAGACCTGGTCGCCTATCTGGTGGCCGCGCACCACGGCCGGGTGCGTCTCTCCATTCGCCCGGCTCCCGGTGAGTTCCAAGCCGAAGCCGGCACCGATAAGCGATTCGCGCTCGGCGTCATCGAGGGGGACGAGCTGCCCGCCGTCGACACCCCGATCGGCCGGATACCGCCCACCGTCCTCAGCCTTGCCTGCATGGAGCTGGGAGCGGAGGGCTCTTGGACGAACGCGGCGGCCGCCCTTCGGGACGCCCCTGACCTCGGTCCCTTCCGCCTCGCCTTCCTCGAGGCCGTGGTGCGGGTGGCGGACTGGAGAGCCAGTGCCTGAGGTACGCCTCACCGGGTGCGCCGCGCGCCCGCTCACCGGCTACCTCAAGGCGCTGGGGCTGCTGCGCGTCGTTTCGAGCCAGGCCGACGCCAATGCACGAGGGCGCTGGCAAAACGGCGTGTTCGAGCTGAGCTCGACCCTCGATCGCGACGCGCTCACCCTCTTCCTTCTCGGGGCATATTCCCCGGCGCCCGTCGTCTCACCGTGGAACGGGGGCAGCGGCTTCTACCCCAAGGACCGGCGGGAGCCGATCGACGCGATCGAGGGCTCGACAGATCATCGCCTGGCTGCCTACCGCGCGGCGATCGCCTCCGCGCGCGCCGCCATCGAGGGAGAGGGGCTGGCGGAGAAACCCTCACGGGACGCAAAGCTCGCCCTCGTTCGGCGCCTGCGACGCACCGTCCCAGACGAGGCGCTCGCCTGGGTCGATGCGGCAATCGTGATCCGCGGTGGCGGCCTCGCCTATCCACCCCTCCTCGGCTCGGGCGGGAATGACGGCCGCTTCGACTTCTCGAACAACTACGCCCGCTGCATCGTGGAGTGCCTGCTCGAGCCGGACGGCAAGCGCTCGGGAACGGGGCTCTCCGCCGCGCTGTGGACGCATCCCGCCGAGCTGGACCCCAAGCTCAGCCTCGCCCACCTCAGCCGCGACAGCTCCCCCAACAACTCTCCGCACGGCGAAGCGGACAGCCTCGGCAACCCCTGGGACCTGATCCTCGCCGTGGAGGGCATGCTCGTCCTGGTCAGCGGCGCGGTGAGGCGGCATGGCAGCGGCCTCGCCGGCAGTCTCTCCGCGCCTTTCACCGTCCACCTCACGAGCGCCGGCTTCGGGTCGGCGGCCGAGGGGGAGTCGGGGCGCGCCGAGCTGTGGCTCCCGCTGTGGGGCGGCTGGGCGACCCTCGCCGAGCTGACCGTTCTCGCGCGCGAGGCCCGCGCTCAGGTTGGCGGGACCAGCCGCCGGCAGGCGACAACCGGACTCGACCTCGCGCGGGCGGCGGGAGAACTCGGCGTCGTGCGGGGCATCGACGCCTTCGAGCGATACGCGATTCTCGAGCGGGCCGGGCAGTCCAACCTCGCGGTCCCGGTGGGGCGCGTGGCGGTCGAGGAGCGGCCCTCCGCGCGGGCATTGCGCGGGATCGATGCGTGGCTGAGCCGCGTTCTCCGTTTCGCGAGGCGGGACGAGTGCCCCCAGGGCCCAGGGGTCGCCATCCGTCGGCTCGAGAAGGCCGCCTTCGAGTTCGCGGCGAAGGGAGACGAGGCGAGCGGGTGCGTCGCGCTCGAAGCAATCGGCGCCGTCGAAGCGGCGCTCGCTCGGTCCTCGGCTTCCGCCAAGAACGTGCGTCCCCTCGTCGGCGGTCCAGCCAAACCGTGGGTCGACGCCGCCGACGACGGCACGCCCGAGTTCGCCCTCGCCGTCGCCATCGCGTCGCTGCGCGATCGCAGCCGGCGCAAAAAGGGAGGCGGCGCCCGGGGGGCGCCCCCGACCATGCGCGACTACGTACACGGCACGATCACCAATCCGCATGGTCAGGTCAGGTTCGATCCCCGCAGGAGTCGCGCGATCTCCGCGCAGGGCCCGTACCCTCTCCTGGCCACCCTGCACGCACGCCGGCATCTCGATGCCGTCCAGGCAAACGAAGGAGATGGGGTCTCCTTCCCCCTCGCAACCCCCGTCCCGCTCGAGGCCGCCCGCCTGCTCGCGGCGGGGCTCGACGAACGACAGGCTCGACGGATCGTCGCCCTGCTGCGGGGCCTGGTGCTCTTCGACTACAACCGGGAGCGGGTGACCCTCGCGCGTCCCGCGCTCAGCCACACGGGGCCCGCGCCCCAACCGACGTACGAGCTCCTCGCCCTCGCCTGGCAACCGCTGCTGGCCGGAAAGCTCGTCGACCCTCGCCGTAGGCGAGCCGACGAGAACGCTGGAGAGCCGGCGCGGGAGACGCTGGACATCGGCGCGAGGCCCGGCTGGGCACCCCGCCTCGCCGCGGGCGCGGTGCGACCGGCGATAGACGACGCATTCCTGCGCCTGCGCATGGCCGGCCTGCCGCCAAGCCTGCATCCCGAAGACCTCAATCGCCCGCGGGGCACCGATCGGGATCTCGGCCACAGGCTCGCCGCCGCCCTCCTCCTCCAGATCGAAGCACGCGGTCTTCAACGCCTCCTCGACACCTATATCCCAGCTCGAAGAACCAAGACGAAAGGGACACCCCATGATCGACGCCCTGCGCGATGAGCCGCGCCTGATACTCAAAGCGAAGCTGAAGCCCGTGGCGGGCTCGGCATTTCAGCCGACCGGCTTTCCCGACCTCGGCCCGGCGGAGTTCGAACGCCCGCGCGCCGACGGCGAGACCGAACAGGCGCTCCTGGTCGAGTCGGTGCAATCGCTGGCCAATCGTCTCGAGGGCGTGGCCTGGAACAAGGACGAGCAGAGGCCGGCCACAGCGGTCTCCTCGCTTCCCTATGTCGCTGTCAGGGAAAAAGGCAGCGATCACTTCCTGACCTCATCCCGCCTGGAGCCGCACAGGCTGGCGGGCGCCTACATCCGAAGCTCCAAGATCGACGGCAGCGGCGGGGACGACTGGCTGATCGAGAAGGCGGGGGTCGAAAAGGGGCACCCGCTGAACTGGCGCGGGCTGTACCGGTTCCTGTTCGACCTCGACCCCCTCTGCCTGATCCACGGCGTCTTCTTCTCCAGCCCCAAATGGAGGGACTACGGGAACCCAAGGGTCCGGCGCGCGGTCACCGCCCTGATCGAGGCGCACGGAGTGCGACCCGTCGTCTCCGGTGGCGTGAAGCGAGACGACGTCAACCCGACCACCGCGGAGAAGCGGGGATCGAGCGAGGGTTTCGGCTTCGTGCCCTTCGGCCGCACCGAGTACACCGCCAGGAGCATCGAGCTCGACGTGGTGCTCGACCTCGAACAGCTGCGGGGCTACGGGCTCGGCGAAGAGGAGACCGACCTCTTGACAGCAGTCGCCCTCTGGGAGATCAGGTCCCTGCTCGACAAGCCGCTGAGGCTTCGCACCGCCTGCGATCTCGAGCTCGACGGCGAGCCACAAGTCACGAGACCCGAGGGGGGACGACTTCCGGCCGGCGCGGAGATCGAAGCGGCGATCGCTTCGAGCAAGGTCAGCTTCGACGACGGCGTCCCCGTGGTCGCCGAGTACGAGACGTCGTGATCGGACTGCGGGTGAGGTTCGACCTCGGTCGCTATCACGCGACCCCCTGGGGCTCGAACGTCAACGACGGCGGGGTCGAATGGCCACCGAGCCCGTGGCGCCTGCTTCGCGGGCTCTACGCGGTGGGCCGGACCCACACGGGGATGACCGCGCAGCGGGCGGACCTCGACCGCGCCCTCGCCTCGCTCGCCTCGACCCGCCCACCGGTGTTCGAGCTGCCGGCCGCAATCGCCGCCCATACGCGCCACTACATGCCGGTTCCGAAGGGCAGGGAGGAAAAGAAGCTCAAGCTCCTGGACGGCTTTCTCGCAATCGACAGGGAGGACGAGCTGGTCGTCTGGTGGGACGCGAACCTGGACGCCGGCGCGAACGACGCACTCGCCGCGGCGGCACGCCGCCTGGGGTACCTGGGGCGCTCGGAGTCGGTGTGCACGGCCGAGCTGATCAGCGGATCTGGACCGAGCGACCCATCGGCCGTCCCCCTCGACGAAGTCGACGTCGGATCGTCGCCCAGCGGCGACACGATCGACCTCCTCTGCCCTACGGCGGAGGATCCTCTGCCGACGATGGCGGTCAGCGTCACGGAGCTCCGGGCTCGCCGCATGCTGACCCCCCCCGGCACGCGCCGCGTCACCTATCTGGTCAAGCAAGAGGGCGACTCCCGGAAGCCGGATGCGACCGCTGCCTGGCGCGCCTCCCGCGAACCAACCCTTGCCCTATTGAGGATCACCGGAGGCAGCAGACCGGCCCTCACCGAGGCGGTGTGGGTCGGGCAGCTTCTCCGCAATGCGCTGCAGAGCAGGTTCGGAGCGATATCGGGTGGGGGCTCATCGGGCACCTTCAGCGGCAAGGCCGGCGATGCACGGCGCACCGACCAGCACCAGCACGCGCACTACCTCTCCCTCCCCGACCGCCACGGGCGGCGCATCGACCGCCTGATCGTCTGGGCGCCGGAGCGGTTGGGGCCCAAGGAGGTGGCTGCCCTGGCCGCCACCAACAAGCTCTATGACCGGAACCGCCGAAACGGGGGTGTCACCGAGTTCCACGTCACGCTTGGCGCCCTCGGTGGCAGGTCGGATGTGCCCCTTGCCGAGCTGCTTGGACCCGCCCGCGATTGGGTGAGCCTCACCCCCTTCGCGCTGGTTCGCCACCCGAAGAGGCGACGTGGTGAAATCGTCGACCGCCCCGAGGAACAGGTGGCTCGTGAGCTCGAGCACCGCGGACTTCCCGCGCCGGAAGAAATCGAGCTGCAACGAGGTCCCTGGCACCGGTTCCGCAGCTCGAAGGTCGGCGGAGCGCAGGGGGACCGAAGGAAGCTGATAGGCGTGAAGATCCGCTTCGCCGAAGAGGTCCAGGGCCCAATCTCGATCGGCGCACTCAACCACTACGGGCTAGGACTCATGGTCCCCGTCCTGCCGTCACCCCCCTCTCACCCGAGGCTCCGTTGAAGCGGCGCACCGTGGCTTGTGCTCGCGATGTCGGTTGTCAGCTCCCCTCCCTTGCCCGGGGACTCCGTTGAAGCTTGCAGGGTGCCTCCAGTCGCATCAGGGCTTGAGTGACATCCTCCCTTGCCGGGAGGACTCCGTTGAAGCCAGCAGGAGAATGATGAAAACGTCGTCTTCGCATGCTGCCTCTCTCCCATTCCGGAGGGCTCCGTTGAAGTCTCGTTTGGCTCGAGTTGTTCATGCGGGACACCGCGAGTCACCCCCTTCCCACAGAGGGCTCCGTTGACAGGAAGCGGCGTACGTCGGCGGCGTCGGTTTCGAACGCCGCGGCGTGCTTAGGCGCAAGGGACTCATAGGGATCCATCGTCACTTCGTTCTTGGCCCACTTCCAGCCGGCCACGGCTCTGCCGTCGGCCAGTGCGAAGGCGCGGAAGAGGCCGCCGGTTACGACGCGGGCCTCGTGGTCGCCGAGGATCGGCTCCCGGGAGGTCCAGCCGAGCAGGACCGGGTCGAAGGCACCCAGCAGGCATGACGGTGGGGCCCCCTCCCCGGGGGGCTGTTTGCGGAGGCGAAGGAGGCCATCGTCGCCCTGGTCGAGCTCCGCCGCGATCGCCTCCAGGCCGGCGCGGGCGTCGCGCAGGGGCAGACCGGCCCACTTGGCCAGGTCGCGGTCGGTGGCCGGCTGATGGCCGACCAGGTAGCGGCGAGCCAACTCGGCCAGCGCACGCTCGCGGTCGATCGGCTTCTGCTCGCCCAGCCAGTCACGCACCAGGACGTAGGCGTGCTGCTTGCCGATCATCGGCCCGCGCACGACGATTCCCCGCAGGGCCGCGAGAAAGAGGAGGTGGAGCATCGCCTGGCCCTCGGTTCGCGGGCCGGACGCGTCGATCCGTTCGCGAAGCTGAACACGGGTCAGCGGTCCCTCGTCGGCAAGCGCCGCCTCGATCGTCGTCATCGCCCGCTCGGCAGCAGCTTCGCTGACTCCCTCCTGCCGCAGCCTCCGGGCACTCGAGGTGAACAGCGGCGGCGTGGTCAGGGCCTGAAGCCAGGGGTAGTCCTCGCTGCTGACCAGATGGAGGGTGCCGCGATTGAGCCAGGTGACGACCAGGCCGCGGTCCTCGCCCATCGCCCGCTCGACGTCAGCGGCGGACAGGCCCTCGGTCCGCGCCCGCACCGCCAGGCGAAAGCCGCGCGGGTCCTGACCCTGGACAGCCAGCAGGCGCTCGGCAACCGCGACTGGATCGGGCAACGGCGTCCCGGAGAGGGCCTGCGCCGCGAAGCGCTCGGCGAGGATCGACTCAGAGCTCGCCGGCATCCGCCGATGCGCGGGCTAACCGACTTCGAGCAGGTCGATCACGAAGACGAGCGTTTCGTTCGGCGGGATCGCCGGTGGAAAGCCGCGTTCGCCGTAGCCGAGTTCGGGCGGGATGATCAGCTCTCGCCGTCCGCCCTCCTTCATCCCTTCGACGCCTTGTTCCCAGCCGGGGATGACTTCGCTTCCGCCGAGCGTAAAGGGGTACGGTTCGCCGCGATTCCAGGAGGCGTCGAACTCCTTGCCGTTCTTGTAAGTGACGCCGACGTACTGCACGGTGACTTCGTCGCCCGCTTTCGCTTCCGCGCCGGTCCCTTCTTCCAGGTCCTTGGTTTCGAGCTGGGCGGGCGGAGCGCCCGACGGAACGGTGACCTTGGGCTTGGTCTTCTTGGCCGGTGCTTGCGCCGTGGTCGAGTCGGTCGAGGAGCCCTCGTCGCCACCGCAGCCGGAGACGGCAAGCGCGGCGCAGGCGAAGATCGTCAGCATCAGCGTCCTCATGCTGCGAGCATCCTAAGCAATCGCGCCGCCGCTTGCCCGGACGACGGGAGGCGCACTATGCTCGTCCGGATCATCCAACGGAGGAGAGAGCAATGGCTGTAGGGCTGTGGATCAGTTTCGCCGGCGGCACGCAGGAGCA
>DASSXC010000146.1:0-6552 GCA_035704205.1 Solirubrobacterales bacterium
CGGACCTGGTGATGGTGCCCGGCGACGTCAACTCGACCCTGGCCGCCGTGCTGACCGCGGTCAAGATGCACATCCCGGTCGCCCACATCGAGTCGGGGCTGCGCAGCTTCGACCGCACGATGCCCGAGGAGGTCAACCGGATCGTCGCCGACGAGTTCTCCGACCTGCTCTTCCTGCACAGCGAGGAGGCAACCGAGAACCTGCGCGCCGAGGGCATCGGCGAGGAGCGCATGCACTTCGTCGGCAACACGATGATCGACACGCTGGTCGCCCTCGAAGATCGCTTTCGCTCGGCGGGGTCCGCGGCGAAGCTCGGCGTCACGCCCGGCGACTACCTGCTCGTCACCCTCCACCGGCCGGCCCTGGTCGACGGCGAGCTGCTGCCGGAGACCGTTCAGCAACTCGCCGATCTGGCCCGCGAGATGCCGGTCGTCTTCCCCGTCCACCCGCGCACGCGCAAGAAGATGGAGGCGGTCGAGTCCGAGCACCCGGGCCTGCTGCTCTCCGAGCCGCTCGGCTACGTCGACTTCCTCTCCCTGCTCGCCGACGCCGGCGCCGTCCTGACCGACTCGGGCGGGATCCAGGAGGAGACGACCTACCTCGGCATCCCCTGCTTCACCCTGCGCGACAACACCGAGCGACCGGTGACGATCCGCGCCGGCACCAACACTCTGCTCGGCCTCGACCCCACCGCAATCACCGGGGTCCCGACAGCTCTAGCGAAGCGCCCGGCAAAGCCGCCGGAGCCACCGCCCCTTTGGGACGGCCAAGCAGCACAGCGAATCGCCGACGTGGTGGCGGGCGCTTAGCTCTCGTCCTGGGCGTCCGGCTCGGGCTCAGCAGTCTCCTCGGAGGGCGACTCGTCGTCCTTCCTCGCCTCCGCCATCGCCTCTTTGCTGGGCGCCAGCATCATGCTCATGTTGCGCCCTTCCTGCAGCGGCTCGGACTCGATCGTCGCCAGCCCATCGAGGTCTTCGAAGAGTCGCTGGAGCAGATTGCGGCCGCGCTCGGGGTGGGCCTGCTCGCGACCGCGGAACATGATCGTGATCTTGACTTTGTTGCGGTGACGCAGAAAGCGCTCGACGTGGTTCTTCTTGGTCTCGTAGTCGTGGTCGGCGATCTTCGGCCGCAGCTTGATCTCCCGTACGTTGACCTGCTGCTGATGCTTGCGGGCCTGCTTCTGCTTCTGCTCCTGCTCGTACTTGTACTTCGAGTAGTCGAGCAGGCGGGTCACAGGTGGTTTGGAGCCCGGGGCCACCTCGACCAGATCGAGGTCGGCCTCCTGGGCGCGGCGCATCGCCTCGGCGATCTCGACGATGCCGAGCTGCTCGCCGTCGGCTCCGATCAGGCGCACTTTGGGCACGCGGATCCGCTCGTTGATGCGCGTCGTGTCGCGCTCGGGCGGGCGGCGATCGAACCTGCGCGGAACAGGCACTAGTAAGAGGAGACGAGCTTCAAGAGGACGAGGGATGCGGAGGCGGCCACGGGACGCTCAGCGGCGCAAGGTGTTTGGCATGCCTGCGAACAAGTGAAGCGGAGTATAGAGGCAGAAACGCATCGCGGTCGGTGGACACTCAGGCGGCCCGCTCGGCGCGGTGGACGAGGTCGGCGAACGCGGCGAGCTTCATCGCCCCGAGCTCGCCGTCGGCGTGGGAGCGAACGGCGACCTCGCCGCTTTCTTCCTCGCGGTCGCCGACCACGAGCATGTAGGGGTTGCGCGCCAGTTCCGCGTCGCGGACCTTCTTGCCGATCGACTCCGAGCGACGGTCGACCTCGACCCGGACGCCGAGATCGCGTATTTCCGTCGCGACCCTGTCGCCGAACTCGACGTGGCGGTCGGATATCGGCAGCACTGTCGCCTGCACGGGGGCCAGCCAGACCGGGAAGCGACCGCCGTAGTGCTCGATCAGGATGCCGGCGAAGCGCTCCATCGAGCCAAGCAGAGCGCGGTGGATCATCACCGGCCGCTGCGGCTCGTCGTTCTGGTCGGTGTAGGTGAGATCGAAGCGCTCGGGCATGAAGAAGTCGACCTGGCAGGTGCCGCACTGCCAGGAGCGGCCGAGCGCGTCGGTGATGTGGAAGTCGATCTTGGGGCCGTAGAAGGCCCCGTCGCCGGGGTTGAGCGTGTACTCGCGGCCCTCGCTGTCCAGGGCCCCGCGCAGGGCGTCCTCGGCCTGCTGCCACTGCTCCTCGGTCCCGATCGACTTCTCCGGCCGGGTGGAGAGCTCGATGTGGACGTCCTCGAAGCCAAAGCGCGCGTACAGCTCGTCGATGGCCTCGCAGATCCCGGTCACCTCGTCGACGATCTGCTCGGGCATGCAGTAGATGTGGGCGTCGTCCTGGGTGAAGGCACGGACGCGCAGCAGACCGTGCAGGACCCCCTCGCGCTCGGCGCGAGAGACCTGGCCGAACTCGGCCATGCGCAGGGGCAGCTCGCGGTAGGAATGGCGGTCGGAGTCGAAGACGAGACAGGCGCCGGGGCAGTTCATCGGCCGGATCGCGTACTGGCGCTCCTTGGACTCGGTGAAGTACATGTTCTCCTGGTAATTGTCCCAGTGGCCCGAGCGATGCCAGAGCTCGACGTCCATCAGGTGCGGCGTCTTGATCTCGACGTACTCGCGCTTGCGGAGCTGCCTGTGCACCTCGGCCTCGATCAGGCGCAGGAGGGTCGTCCCGTGGGAGAGCCAGAAAGGCATCCCCGGCGCCTCCTTGCGCAGCATGAAGAGGCCGAGCTGGGGCCCGAGCCGGCGGTGGTCGCGAGCCTTGGCCTCCTCGATCCGCTCCAGGTGGGCCTTGAGGTCCTTCTTCGAGAAGAAGGCGGTGCCGTAGATCCGGGTGAGCATCGCGCGGCTCTCGTCGCCCCGCCAGTAGGCGCCGGCGAGCGAGCTCAGCTTGATCGCGACGATCCGGCCGGTCGACGGTCCGTGGGGACCGCGACAGAGGTCCTCGAAGGGGCCGTTGCGATAGAGGGAGACGGTCTCCACCCCTTCGTCGCGAACGAGGTCTTCGATCAGCTCGACCTTGTACTCCTGATCCTGGGCTCGGAAGATCTCGATCGCCTCGGCGACGGGCACATCGCGCCGCTCGAACGGCTCGTCGGCGGAGATGTGCTCGCGCATCGCCGCCTCGATGCGGTCGAGGTCCTCTTCGGTGACTCTGACGTCCGGCGGAAACTCGAAGTCGTAGTAGAAGCCCTGCTCGATCGGCGGCCCGATCGTGACCTTCGTGCCGGGGTAGAGCTCCATCACCGCCTCGGCCATCACGTGGGCGGCGTCGTGGCGGATCAGCTCCAGGGCGTCGGCGTCGCGATCGGTGAGGATCGCGATCTCGGCCCCGTCGGGAAGCGGCGCGGCGAGGTCGCACAGCTCTCCGCCGACGCGAATCGCCAGCGCGGCCTTGGCCAACCCCGGCCCGATCGCCGCCGCCGCATCGGCGCCGGTCGAGCCGTCGGGCAGCTCCAACGGCGTGCCGTCGGGCAATTTCAGCGTGATCTTGGTCGCGGCCTCCATCGCCCCCATGCTACGTGGCAGGGCCCGCATCGTTCAGTGGAGCATTGGAACCCCTATAGGGGACACAAGCGTTCACTATCGACCGGCACGCTCTTGGCGCACGGCGATCAGTGGACAGGGGCTCGGGCCATGGACGTTCCCGCGGCGCTCCCAGACGCTGTAGGGGCCGGCACGTTCGCGCAGCGTCAGCTGGTCGAACGGCCGGGCGGGCGCGCCGCTGGTGATGACGTACTCGATGCCCGCGGGCAGGCGCCCGCCCGCGACGCTCTCCGGCTTGACGCAGACCCGCCCACCACGCAGCTCCCAGGCGATGTAGCGCTCCCCATGTTCGTCGGAGAGCAGGGATTCGGGTGCGAGGACAAGGGTTGAGCCGGACGCGAGCAGTGGGCGCAGGCCGGTCAACGCCGGCGAGTAGGAGGTCGGGCCGACGGGTGCGTTGGCGAAGGCGAGCATCGAGCAAGCGGCTGCAAGGCACAGGTAAAGGACCAGAGTTGCAACCGCAGGCAGGGACGGGGTGTCTCGGCCCGCGGGTCCTGTCGCGGCGGGCTCCCCCATGTGCTCGGACGCTCCGCGTCCTCCGCCATGGGGGTTCCCCCCCGCCGCGCCACCCGCGGGAGATACGCCTTCCCTCCACGTCAATGGCAGCAGGATCGTGAGCGTGGCGAGGGGGGCGGCGATCTCCAGGGCCTTTGCGGCCGTGTATGGAGTGCCGCCCAGGCGAGCTGCGACGTAGAGCGCTGCCGCCGAGACGAGACCGGCCAGGATCGCTCGCTCGCCGTTGCGCCGGCCTTGCCTGACTCCGAGGACGAGTAGGACGCTTGCAAACGCCGCCCCCAGGTAGTAGACGAGCGCCGGGACCGCGCCGTCGCCCGGCGCGAGGCGGAAATCGCCCGAGGGCCAGATGCCGAGGGCGGTGAACGGGGAGATCTGCCCGAAGAGGTTGCCGAGGCCGGGGCCGCTGGGGTCAAAGGTCTCGAACTGCTTGAAGTCGAGCATGCGGCCCAGCTCGGGGAGTACTCCGACCAGGAAGACGACCGCGGCTAGGGACATTGCTCGCAGGCCCGCGGGAGATGTGGATTTGCTTCTGGCCCATTCGGCTGCCGTCCAGATGACAGCGATTGCCCCGAGCCAGATCAAGCCCGGGAAGCTGTAGGTGTAGACGGAGCCCATGGCGACGATCGCCGCGGGGACGAAGCGGAGCGGGAGGTCTTGCCAGGTGCGGGTGCTCTCGCGTAGGGCGAGGACGAAAGCGAGGACGAAGAGGGCCTGGACCACCTCCTTGAAGGCGCCCTGGGCGTAGTAGGAGGCGACCAGGTACGGGAGGCCGACCAGGAGGGCTGCTGCCGTACGGCGCCAGGGTGGATGGTCGGCGAAGGCGGTTAGGGCGGTCAGTGGGGCCAGCACCGCCGCGGCGATCGTCAGGCCGCTGAAGCCTTGGACGATGCCTATCCCGAGGCCCTTGCTCAATGCGACCACAACCGAGTGGGGTCCCAGCGGGTAGCCCTGGACCAGGAGCTGGGAGCTCTCGCCGCCGGCGAGGCGGTCGGTCGCGAGCAGGTGCTGCGACATGTCGGGGTTGAAGCCGGTGCCGAGGATTCCGAAGTGGCCTTCGGCCGCGAAGGGGAGCGAGGCCGCGAGCAGTGCCCCGATCGCGACGGGGGCGCCGGCACGCAGCGCCTCCCCCCCGCCTTGAACTCGACCCGCCAGGGAGGCCGCCGCCACGACGACGAGCAGCAGCACGACGACCGCCGAGACGAGTCCCTCGCCTGGCATCCGCACCGTCGCCCAACAGATCGCGCAGAGCAGCGCCAGGCCCACCGCTGGGGCGAGCCACGACCAGCGCCGGACCCCGCAGAGCGCCAATGCCGCCTGCCCGAGGGCCAGCGAGGAGCCGCAAACAGCCAAAACCGCCGCATAGGTCCCGATCACAAGGCGGCGAGCTTAGAGCCTGTCGAGCTCGCCACCGCCGAGCTCCGGCGGCAGTGCCCGCGGCCCCTCGGGGTAGAGGGCACGCAACGTCTCCTCGCTCATCTCGAGGGTGTTCGCGGCCTCCGGCGGCGCGCCCACGACGAGCCACAGCGCGTCCTCCTCGGTGTCGTTGAAAACCTGGCGCACCGATTCGGGCTCGACCAGGAGTGCGTCGAGCGGCCCAAGCTCGAGCGTTTCCCCATCGATCCTGATTCTCCCGCGTCCCTCCAGCACCACGTACAGCTCCTCCGTGGCGAAGTGCCGGTGCATGGTCGACGCCTGCCCGGGCCGCAGCCGCCAGAGACGCGCACCGAGGCTGCTCGCCTCGAGCTGCTTGGCAAGGTCGGTGTTGAGCACCCGCATCTGGTTGGACTCGCGCCAGAAGGCGTCGCCGGCGCGCAACAAGCGGTGGGCCATCGTCGCTCCTTCGGGGGATGACGGAGTGGGCGCTACTGGGCTCGAACCAGTGACCTCCAGCTTGTCGAGCTGGCGCTCTCCCAACTGAGCTAAGCGCCCCAGGGGGAAATCTGAATCTAGCAGCGAGCCGAGGGCTAAAGACTCGTCCCGCAAGCGCCGATGCACAGAGTGCAACTTTTCCCCGAACGGCGTGTTTCTCTATACAAGCCGCCAGCAGGGGGCGGCGAACTTAAAAGTTTGAGGACCGACGAGCCAGCATCCAAGACCTGGCGGCACGTCCTTCGGAAAGCAAGGGGCCCCGTCAGGGGCCCTTTTCCGTGGTCAGCCGGAGCCGGAGTCGGCGGCACCGACGGCGGCCCTGATCGAATCCTCGTCGAGGGGCAGCTCGCGTCGCACCGCGGCGATTCCATTGACGAGCGGCTCTATCTCGGTCCTGAGAAAATCCTCGCCGAAGAAGATCGCGAGCGTGTCCCCAACCACCTGGAGCACGTCCACGGTGAACGATGCAGCCCATTCGACGTAATAGCCGCGGCGCAGCGGGGACGGCTGCCGACCGTAGGTCATTTCACGTCCCTCCTCCCAGACACCCACCACACAGGCGGAGCGACGGTTGTGAGCCGCTCGGCTGAGAAGGTCGTACAGGCGCTCGTTCAGCCTG
>DASSXC010000147.1:0-6345 GCA_035704205.1 Solirubrobacterales bacterium
TCGCCCCGACGCGGCGGAGACGATCGAGCTGATGAGGGACCAGCGGGTCGACCTGAAGCTGATCTCTGGCGACGCGCGGGCGACGGTCACCGCGGTCGCGCGAGGTGTCGGCGTGGCCGCCGACGCGGGGGTGATCGAGGGCCCCCAGCTTCCCGACGACCGTCTCGCCCTGGCCGAGCACACGTCAGCCGGTCGTCGTGTGGTCGCGTTCGGCGAGGCCCGTGGGGGGCTGCCCCGCGACCCGGCCACCGAGCCGCCGCCGCGACTGGAGCCGCGCGCGCTGGTCGTCCTCGAGGAGACGCTGCGCGCCGACGCGGCCGAGACGATCGCCTTCATCCGCGAGGAGGGGATCGACCTGAAGCTGATCTCCGGCGACGCGCGGGCGACGGTGACGGCGGTGGCCTACGCGGTCGGCGTGCCGGCCGACGCCGGCGTGATCGAGGGCTCAGAGCTGCCCGAGGACCCCGAGGGCCTGGCCGACGCCGCGCAGCGCAACACGATCTTCTGCCGGATCGCACCCGAGCAGAAGAAGGCGCTGGTCGAGGCGCTGCGCGCATCGGGCCGCTACACGGCGATGATCGGCGACGGCGTCAACGACGTACCGGCGCTGAAGCAGGCACGGCTCGCCGTGGCGATGGGCTCGGGCGCGCAGGTTACGAAGGGGATCGCCGACATCGTCCTGCTCGAGGACGAGTTCGCGCGGCTGCCGGAAGCGGTCGCCGAGGGACGGCGGATCGCCCGCAACGTCCACCGCCTGGGACGGCTCTACCTGACCAAGTCGGTCTACGCGGCGGCGCTGATCCTGCTCGTCGCCGTCCCCGGCTTCGCCTTCCCCTTCCTCCCCCGCCACCTCACCCTCGCCGTCTTCCTGACGATCGGCATCCCCTCCTTCGTCCTCGCCCTGGCGCCCTCGGACGGGCCGCTCTATCGCGGCCGCCTGCTGCGCGCGCTCGCCGCCTTCGCCGTGCCGGCCGGCCTGGCCACCGCGCTCGGCTCGATCCTCTGCTTCTTCCTCGTCGACACCGTCTTCGGCGGCTCGCTGGAGGCCGGCCGCACCGCGGCGACGACGACGCTGATCGTGCTCGGCCTCGCCTTCGTCCTCCTGCTCGAGCGTGGCCCCGGCCGCGAGCACATCGCGATCCAGAGCTACATGCTGGCGATGGTCGCCGGCCTCGGCGCCCTCTTCGCCCTGATCCTCGCCGCCGCCCCGGTGCGCGACTTCTTCGAGATGACCCTGCTCACCGCGAGCGAGTGGTTCCTGGCGCTGCTCTGCTCGGCGATCGGCCTGACCATCGCGAGTCTCCTCTGGCGCCTGCCACAAATCGAACGCCTGGAAGCGCCAGGCTACGAACCAGTCGCCGAACACGATTGAAGGCTTGATGCCCCTATAGGGGCATCAAGTGTCCAACATGCCGGGCTGGACCGTCCTGAGGTCACGTTCGGGGAACGGCAGCGGGTCGGTGGTGCGGTCGAACTCGGCTAGGCCGCTCGGGGCGAGCAGCTCGAATGCGCGGCGCACGCCGGTGACGTAATCGCGGCTGACGAAGACGTTCCCTTCGGCGGCGCCCTGACGGCAACGCTCGCGGGCGGCGTCAAGGCCTACATAGGTATAGACAGGCTGAGAAAGTGGCGGCTCGAAAGCATCTGAGACCTCGATCCGCGCGTAGTTGATCTCGCGTGCGTCGAGCGCAGCGAGGCGGGTCGCGTCCACCTGCAGCGCCACTCCGTTCACCGCGCCGCCAGACCGCTCGTAGAGGTCGAGGTAGGCGACGCGGATCCGCGGCCGCTCTCCCGTCTCTCCGTCGAGCCAGTGCTTGGCCGCCTTCCCTCCCTCCCAGTTGTTCATCGCCACGCCCCAGAAGCGTCGGTAGCCGTGCAGGCGACCGGGCAGCGCGTCAGCGTCCCCCAGTGCGACCAACGACGCGTAGCCGAAGACGTGGGCAAGATCGGGCATCGCCCGTCCCACCCGCCCTACTCGCCGGCGGGAGGCAGAACGAACTGGCTCACTATGAGATTCGCCGCCAGGCGCGGCTCGGTGCCCTCGCGGCGGCGCTCCATCCGCACCTCGATCACCACGGTGCTCTTGCCGGCGTGCAGGGGCTCGCCGACGGCGACGATCTCGTCGCCGAGGATGCCGGCGGCGAAGACGTTCAGCTTCAGCTCGATCGTGGTGAAGTTGTGTTCGGGCGGGATGTTGCGGAAGGTGGCCCAGGCGGCGACCGTGTCGCCGAGCGCCGTCCAAACTCCGCCGTGGACGAAGCCGCCCGGATGCAGGTGGCGCTTGTCGACGACGATCCTCCCCCGCGAGTGCGAGTCCTCGATCTCCAGCGGCTCGATCCCGAGGTCGCCGGGAAAGCTGCCGGGGAGGAAGTTACGGACCGACTCCGGGGTGATCAGAGACGAGGGGTGCGGAGCGTCGCTCATGCGGCGCCGACCCTACCCGAGGGCAGGCGCCACGGCCGGCGCCGCGCCCAGCTCGTACGCCCCGGGCTCGAGACGGGCCGTACGCCGCCGGTAGTTGCTCCACAGCCACGGCCACTGGCTCGGGTCGTTGCCGTTCTCGTCGACGTACCAGTTGGTGCAGCCGCTGTGCCAGACCGTGCCGGCGAGGGCGGCGCGCAGCTCGCGGTCGAAGCGCTCGGCCGCCTCGCGGCGCACCTCGATCCGCCTCGCCTCCGTCCGATCCAACTCGCGCAGCGCGGCGATCGCGTGCTCGACGCCGGCCTCGATCGTGTAGATGACCGAGCCGGTGCCGCCGTTGGTGTTGGGCCCGTAGAGCAGGAACATGTTGGGGAAGCCGGGAACGCTGAGGCCGAAGTAAGCCCGGGCCACCTCCGCCCACTCCTGGGCCAGCGTGCGACCGTCCCGTCCGGCGATCTCCATCGGCGCGACGAAGGCATGGCTGGCGAAGCCGGTGGCAAGCACGAGCACGTCGACCGCTCGCTCGACGCCGGTCTCGTCGCGAATCCCGGTCTCGGTCACCTCGGCAATCCGCTCGGCAACCAACTCGACGTTCGGTTGAGTGAGGGCCGGATACCACTCGTCGGTGAGCATCGTCCGCTTGCAGCCGAGCTCGTCGTTCGGCATCACCTTGCGGCGCAGCTCCGGATCCTCGATCGCCGCCGTGATCTGGCGGCGTGCGGCGGCGCGGAAAGCGGGGAGCATCCAGCGGTGGCGCGTCATCGCCGCCGCGCCCAGCTCCATGAAGCCGAAGACGACGGCGCGGTCGAGCCGGCGAACCGCCGGGAGCCGCTTGAAGAGGTCGTGCGCCCAATCCGGGTAGGCGTAGTCCATCTTCGGGATCGTCCAGCCGGGCGAGCGCTGGTAGACGTCGAGCCGGGCGACTTCGGGCTGGATCGCCGGCACGACCTGGATCGCGCTGCAGCCGGTGCCGATCACGGCCACGCGCTTGCCGGTCAACTCGACGTCGTGCCGCCACTCGGCGGTGTGGAAGGCGGGGCCGTCGAAGCTCTCCAGCCCCGGGATCGGCGGGGTCTTGGGAACTGAGAGCTGACCGCAGGCGGTGATCAGGAGCTCGGCGGCGTGCGGGCCAGCGCTGGTCTCCAGCACCCAGCGATCGCGCGCCTCATCCCAGCGCGCGCTCTTCACCTCGACTCCGGTGTGGATCCTGTCGAGCACGCCGAAGCGACGCGCGACACCCTCGACGTAGGCTTGGATCTCCGCCTGGGGAGCGAAGCGCCGCGACCAGCGGTTCGGCGCAAAGGAGAACTCGTAGAGGTGCGAGGGGACGTCGCAGGCGGCCCCGGGGTAGGTGTTGTGGTGCCAGACGCCACCGACCCGCTCGCCCTTCTCGAACACGGTGACGTCCTCGTAGCCCGCCCGCTTCAACATCACCGCCGCGCCGACCCCGCCGAAGCCGCCGCCGACGACGGCGATCGAGCGCGAGCGCCCCGGCCCGCCGTTCGCTCCGTCGCTACTCGACACCGAAGCCCTCCAGCCCATAGTCGCCAAACGGCTCGTCGCGTTCCCGCACCGCCTGCTTGAAGCCGCCCTGGCCGGCGCGGCGGACGAAGTCATGGCCCTCCGCGGTGTGGCGGGCGATGCCGTCGAGGAAGGTGCCGAGAAGCTGGGTCTGGTGCAGGCCCTGCGCGTAGAGCGACTGGTTGACCAGCATCTTCATCATCACGAGCTGGTTGATCGGCAGGCGGGCGACGCGCTCGACCAGGGACTCGAAGCGCTCATCCAACTCCGCGGGCGGCGCAGCCTCGGTCGCCAGCCCCCACTCGGCCGCCTGCTCTCCGGTCAGCGAGTCGCCGGTGAGCAGCAGCCGCTTGGCCCTCATCGGCCCAAGCCGCGCCGCCCAGAGCGCCGTCGTCGGCGAACCCCAGACGCGGGCCGGCGGGTAGCCGATCTTGGCGTCGGCGCCGATCACCAGCAGGTCCGAGCAGAGCGCCATGTCGGTGCCGCCGGCGACGCAGTATCCGTGGACCTTGCAGAGCACCGGCTTCTCGGAGTGGAAGAGGGACATGAAGCCGCGCACGTTGCGCGACATGAACTGGTAGTCGGTGACCGGGTCCCAGTTCGACTCCGGCGCGTGGTTGGCGCCGATCGTCGCCGGGTCCAGCGGCGAGCCAGGCGGTGACGCGTCCGGGAGGGCGGAGGGGGCGGGGGCGTTCGGTTCGGCATCGCCGCCGTCGGCGGCGCCCTCCCCAAGCCCGCTCATGTCGCCCTCGGCCGAGGCGACCAGGTCGTAGCCGCCGCAGAAGCCGCTGCCGTTGCCGGCGAGGGCGATGACGTGGATCGCGGGGTCGAGATTGGCCCGCTCGACGCAGGCGGCAAGCTCGGTCGGCATCCGCGGCACGATCCCGTTGCCCCGCTCGGGCCGGTTCAGGGTGACGCGGGCGACCCGATCGCCAGTCTCATAGATAAGCGTCGCAAGCTCCATCGCCACAGCAATCTTGAAGGGTTGTGTCCCCTGCAGGGGACACAACCCTTCATTCGGCGCTCAGTTCGTCCTTTCGACCAGCATCGCCTTGCCCTGGCCGCCGGCGACGCACATGGTCTCGATGCCGACCTGGTGGTCGTCGGTCTCCATCACGTTGAGCAGGGTGCCCATGATGCGGGCGCCGGTCATGCCGAAGGGGTGGCCAAGGGCGATCGCGCCGCCGTGGGTGTTGAGCTTCTCCAGCGGGATGTCGCACTCGTCCATGATCGGAATCACCTGGGCGGCGAAGGCCTCGTTGAGCTCGACCACGTCGACGTCGTCCATCGTCATCCCGGAGCGCTCCAGCACCTTCTTCACGGCGCCGATCGGGGCGACCCCCATGTACTCGGGCTCGTTGCCGTAGGTGGCGGCGGTGACGATGCGGGCGCGCGGGGTCAGGCCCAGCTCCTTGGCCTTGGTGTCGCTCATCAGCAGCACCGCGGCGGCGCCGTCGTTGAGCGGGCAGGAGTTGCCGGCGGTGACACCGCCGCCGCCGAAGGACTCCTCCAGCTGGGAGAGCTTCTCCAGGGTCGAGCTGGCCCGCGGGCCGTCGTCCTTGCCGACCTCGGTGCCGTCGGGCAGCGTCACCGGGACGATCTCGCGGTCGAAGAAGCCGTCCTCCTGCGACTGCACGGCCAGTTCCTGGGAGCGCTGCGCGAACTTGTCCATGTCGGCGCGACTGACCTCGTAGCGCTCGGCGACGTTGACCGCCGTCTTGCCCATCTCTATATAGGCGTTGGGCTGGCCGTCGTTGCCCTGCAGGTTCGGGTTCTGGTCCTCGAGCCCGGCGGGCTCGGTGCGCTCGTTGTAGCGGCTCACCCACTCGACCCCGGCGGCGATGTAGACGTCGCCCTCGCCCGCCTTGATCGCGTTGCCGGCGTGGCGGATCGCGTCGAGGCTGGAGGAGCAGTAGCGGGAAACGGTGACCCCGTTGACCTCCTGCGGCAGCTTCTCGGAGAGCAGCGAGACGATCCGGCCGATGTTGAACGCCTGCAGGCCCTGCGGCATGCCGCAGCCGCAGAAGAGGTCTTCGACCGAGGCGGGATCGACCTCCGGGTTGCGCTCGAGCAGCTGGTCGACCACGTAGGCGCCCATCTCGTCGGGGCGGAGCTGGGCCAGCGAGCCCTTGAAGGCACGGCCGATCGGCGTGCGGATGGTGTCGACGATCACGGCCTCGGGCATGGTTGGTCTCTCCTTGGGTCTCTGGGTGGGAAGTGGGGACGTTCCCCGATGGGAAGCGCGGACCGGAGGGTATTTGACCCGGCACCCCGGCGCGGTTCTCGATTAGATTGGAGCGATGTCCCTGGATGGGTTGCGGGCCTGGATTGGCGAGGTGGAGCGCAAGCTCGGCGCGCGCACCCGCGTCTTCCTCGCCCTGACCGTGATCGCGATCGGCATCG
>DASSXC010000148.1:0-6755 GCA_035704205.1 Solirubrobacterales bacterium
GCGAGACGCAGCTGCCAGGACTCATCAAACACAAATGTAGGCAAGGCCAAGAATGTCGGATGGCTGTTCGACATTTGGCTCGACCAGCGCGCGCGGTTTGGGTCATCGGGCCAGTCCTCCTCATCGAGACCGCGACCGTGATCGTCGGCTTGTAGCAACACAACCGCGAAACCGACATCCTCCGTGTTCGCCTCTAGCTTCTCGAGAATCGTTCGACCCTCATTCGCCTGCTCATCGAGGATCACTGCCTCCAGGCCAAGCTTGGCTACGAAGCGCGCGACAACATCGGCCGAATCCCGCTGCCGACCGTGGATAACAAAGACTCGGTTAGACAACTCGCGGCCCACCGTCTCCGGGGCATCTGGAAGGGCCACACCCGCAGCAACCTCGAATAGCTCCAGGCGATCAACCATGGAGCGCAAAGAGTCCAATTCACGAACAAGATCCCTGATCCATTCGCCCAGCCTCTCGCCGAGCGAGACCGGTCCCAAGCTGACAAATCCAATCCCCCGGTTGCTCCCCGAACTCCTGGTTTCCGTCCGACTCGCTGGAATAGATTGGCGCCGCTGCCGGGTTGTAGCCCGACAGCGACACCGGAAGTCAAGGGCTACTTCTCCTTGACGGTGGTCTTTGGGTGGCTTTTGCCGTACCTCGGAGTCACGTACCGACCGGAGATGGCCGAGCGGTATTTGCTGGGAGACGACGAGCCACTACGGGAACCCCCGCTTTTCTTGGCTGCCATATGTCTCAGTCCTTTCCGGGGCTAGAGAGTGCCCCTGCCCGGCCGACCATCGGACGAGCCAAGGGATGACAGCAACTGAGACAGATGGCAAGACTCCATAGTGCTCCGGAAGCCGGAGAAAGGAAGACCGCCCGAACTCAGACCCCGCCCCGCCATCTGCGCATGCTCGGCAGCCGTGGGCGGGTCGTGTGAATTGTGGCCTCGGCTTCTTCAAGCACGGTGAAGCCGTGATCCAAAGTTGCGATATCCGCGACCTCGGCCACAAACAGCGATGCCGCATGGACGGCGTCGTACGAACGAAAGCCATACTTCCCCATCAGACCAGGAGCCACGTCGCTGACATCGCTCAGCTCGACTCTCGACCACGACACGGCGCTCAGGAGTTCACGCCAGGCTTCCAAGCCCTCCTCTAGAAGCCTGCTTGCGCGGCGTCGGACTCGTCCGTCATATCGAGCGCTCTTCCAGTTTTTGCCGTGCTTCTCCCGGCCCGCGATGTTGAAAAGAACCTCGCATAGCTCGGTTTCGAGCAAGCGGTTGAAGACCAGCGTGCATTCAGCAGCCGCAGCAGCTTCAAAGAAAGCGACGCAGGCAGCATGATTCTTCTGGGCAGGTAGCAAGGCCTCGACCACGATCGTGGTGTCCAGGAGGATTCCTTCCGGCGGAATCCAATCGGGGGCCTCAAAAGACTGAATGCCGCGCGGTAACGGCGGGCGCCCTCGTTGAGCCACGACTACTTAGAGCGACGCGATCGAGGCAGGTCGACAGTTACGGCGGTCTTGACCCGCTTCGTTGCACGGCCGACAGCTGCGGTGCGCTGTTTCAGATCGCTGATCTGTGGCGCGTTAGAGGAAACGTAGCGGCCAGTTTTCGCAGATCGATAGCCGCTTCCATTCTTGCTGGCCTTAGTCACCCTGTAGACGCCTGCGGCGCCGTCAGTCTTGGCCGACTTGAAGCGGCTCTCTTTGTTTTTTGCCTGCCGTGCTTTCATCGGTCTTCGATTCTACTGGCGCTGTCGGGCCGTTCGTCCGTTGCGCCACCTGTGCACCAGCCAGATCGGAAACAACCGGATTCAGCCGGATTGCGAACCGCTTGAAGAGCGGAATGCCAGTCCCAATGCGGACGGTTTCTAGATGAAGTACATGCCCGAGCCGGCCTCCTCGGCCTCGCGGCGGGCCACTTCGGCGATCGTGGTCTGGCCGAAGACCTTGCGCAGGGCGGTCACGCCCTCGGCCCATATGCCTCCCGCCTCGTCGGCCTCTTGGCCGACTTTCCCGTCGAGGGCCTGGACCACCTCCAGCACGGTGATCTCGTCGGCTGGCCGGGAGAGGGTGTAGCCGCCTTTCATGCCGCGGTGGCTGGTCAGCAGACCGGCCCGCCGCAGGGTCGAGAAGAGCTGCTCGAGGAATTGCTCGGGAATGGCGCGGCGCTCGGCCAACTCCTTGATCGGCACCGGCCGCTCGCCCGAGCGCGCCAGCTCCGCCATCGCCACTACCGCATAGCGCGACTTCGAAGTGATGGAGATCACGACCTCTTTCTATAGGATCGAACGGTCCTGAGCGAGCGCCCACACTGCCTTGTGATCGATCCTCACCCGCTGGTCCGGCTGGGCGTGCGTGAGACCCTTGCCGGCGATTTCGTCATCCACGAGAGCGAAACGCGCGACGAGGCGATCGGATTGATCCGCGATGTCGGCAGCATCGACGTCGCCGTTGTCGACTTGCGGCGGGGCCTTTGCGAGGCAGATTCTGCGCTGCCCGGCAACGAGGCGATTCGGGCTCTCCACAAAACGGCGCCGGGAATGGGGATCGTGGCCCATGGCGAGCGACCGGAGCGGCACCTGGCGACCGCGGCCCTGCAAGCGGGCGCAAGCGCCTACGTCGCGCGGACCGCGGGTGCGGAAGAGATGTCCAAGGCGGTGTGGGCGGCACTCGAGCAGGAACGATTCGTCGACCCCGCCGTCCCGCCCAGCGGCAGTCGGGGCAAGCTGACCCGCCGCCAGCGGGAGATCCTGCAGCTGCTTGCCGACGGGGGCTCGACCGTGGCCGCGGCCCGGGAGCTCGGCCTCAGCGAGGAAACGGTGAAGACCCACACCAAGAACGTCCTCGCCCGCCTCGGCGCCAGGAACCGAACCCACGCAGTCGCGATAGCGCTGCGCGAGTCGCTGATCGACTAGATCCAACCCCTGTCGCGGGCGGTCAGGACCGCCTGTGCCCTGTCCACGGCGCCGATCTTGCCGTAGACGTTGTGCAGGTGGGTGCGGATGGTCGAGACCGAGAGCTGCATCTCGCCGGCGATCTGCTTGTAGACCATGCCCTCGGAGAGGTGCTTGAGCACGTCCAGCTCCCGGTTCGATAGCGGGCAGGGCTCGCTGACACGCGCCTCGCCCTCGCGGGGATAGGGAAGCTCGTAGAGGATCTCGCGCAGCCCGTCGCTGCCCAGCCCGCAGCGCTTCGCGGTCTCCCGCAGTCGCTCCGGCGTCACCGCCTCGCCCTGTGAATAGTGGGCGACCATGTCGGCGGTGGCGACGATCGCGGCGAGGTCTTCGGCGTCCTCGGCGTGATGGCGCTCGATCGCCACGGCGATCCTCTGGGGAACGTTCCAGCGACGGGCCAGCACCCCGCCGACCAGAGCGTGGTCGATGCCGAGCTGGTCGCGTTCTTCGCGCAGGCGCTGCTCAGGGGTGCGCGAGGTCGCGTCGAAGTAGGTGCGGCGACCGGGATGCAGCTTGGAGATGACAAGGCGACCGATGTCGTGCAGCAGCGCGGCGACGACCAGCTCGTCGCGATCGCCCCAGCCGATCTCGCGGCCGATCCGGGTGGCGGCCTGCTGGGTGGCGAGCGCGTGGACCCGGAACTGCTCCGGTCGCAGCTCCCAGCCTCCGTTGGACTCGAAGAAGTCGAAGACCGGAGCGGTGCCGGCGATCGCCAGGACTCCCGAAGGCTTCAACACGTCGACCGCGGCGGGCACGCTGCCCACGCCGCCGGTGCTGGCGCGGTTGGCGAAGCGCAGTACGGCGATCGTCAGCGCTACGTCGGCCTCGACCGCCTCGACCAGCTCACCGACACGAGCCGTCTCGGCGGTTGCAGCCGCCATCACACGCGTGCGGGACTCGATCAGGGCGGGGAATTTCTCCACGGCCTCGAAGGCCGCGGCCAGGCGCGCTCCAGGCGCTGGTGCGGCTGCGCCGCGGGGGGCATCGGCCTTCTCGACCTTGCCGTTGCTCTGTGTCTTGCTTGACGCCATGACCGGGTCTTTCCGCCCCACTCATCGGCAGTGGAGGACGCACGGTTTAGCCTCAGCCTCCTCAATAGTAGGTGTTGTTATGCGCGGAGGCGTATTAACGCCGTATCAATGCGCCGCAGCGACTCCTCTTGGCCGAGGGCGGCCAGGGACTCGAAGATGCCGGGCGAGACGGTGCCGCCGGTGATCGCGACCCGGATCGGCTGGAAGACACGGCCGGGCTTGACGCCGAGTCGCTCGGGCAGGGGCGAGAGTGCGATCTCGACCGCATCCGGGTCGAACCGATCCGTCGAGGCAAGCGCCCCGCGAGCTTCCTCGAGGGCAGCCGGGGCCTCGTCCTTCATCGTCTTTCGCCAGGCCTTCTCGTCCTCGACCGGCGGTTCGAAGAGGAAGCGAATCAGCGGCCAGACCTCGGCCAGGGTTTGCGCTTTCTCCTGCGCGATCTCACAGGCGGTACGAAGCTGCGCGTCCGCCGGGCGATCGAGGTGCCGCGCGACCACATCGACGTAGTCGTCGATCGGCATCTCGCGCATGTAGCGCCCGTTGATCCAGCGCAGCTTCCTCTCGTCGAAGATCGCCGCCGCCTTGCCGACGTCGGCGACACGGAAGCGCTTGATCAGCTCGTCGGTGGGAATCAGCGTCGCGTCGTCGGCAGCGCCCCAGCCGAGCAGCGCCAGGTAGTTGCGCACCGCCGCCGGCAGGTAGCCCGCCTCGCGCAACTCCTGCACCGAAGCGGCGCCGTGGCGCTTGGAGAGCTTGCGTCCGTCGGGGCCGTGCAGGAGCGGCAGGTGCGCGTAGCGAGGCACAGCGAAGCCAAGCGCCGCGAGGACCAGCAGCTGCTTGGGCGTGTTGGAGAGATGGTCGTCGCCGCGCACGACGTCGGTGATGCCCATCTCGGCATCGTCGACCGCGACGGCAAAGTTGTAGAGAACCGAGCCGTCGCCCCGGGCGATGACGAAGTCGTCATAACTGCGGTTGGGGAAGCGGACCGGCCCGCGGATCAGGTCCTCGACCACGGTCTCCCCCGCGTCCGGCACCCGTAGGCGAATCGCCGCACCCGGCTCATCGCTCGGTTCGCCCCGATAGCCCCGATCGGCACCTTGCTCTGCCTTCCAGGCCTCCACGTCCTTTGCCGTTGCCGGGTCGCGGTAGGCGGCGCCGCTCTCCAGCAGGCGCTCCAAAGCGGCCTGGTGGCGGTCAGCGCGGGCGGCCTGCGAGGTCGGCCCCTCGTCCCACTCGAGCTCCAGCCAGCGCAGCGCATCGAGGATCTGCTCGACGTTCTCCTCGGTCGAGCGCTCACGGTCGGTGTCCTCGATCCGCAGCACCAGCGAGCCGCCCTCGTGACGCGCCGCGAGCCAGTTGTAGAGCGCCGTCCTCGCACCGCCGATGTGAAGGGCGCCGGTTGGCGAGGGAGCAAACCTCAGTCGTAGCGGAGAGTTGGCGGCCATCGGGGTCGGCGCGCATGTTTCCACAGCCCCGCGGCTCGACCTCGTTTGACGTCCACCGCGCCGGGTGTACGCTCGCTCTCGACCCCCGAAGCACCCCACCAAAGGAGGAGAACATGTACGCAAGAGTCGTACGTTGGGAGGGCGCCAACCCAGAGAGCCTGGAGCAAACCGCCAACGAGATCCGCTCCCAGGCCGATGCTCAGGAAGGACCTCCAGAGGGAGTTCCCGCCAAGGGCCTGCTGATCCTCAACGACGGCGAAAACGGCCGCTCGCTGGCGATCAGCCTCTTCGAGACCGAGGACGACTACCGCGAAGGAGACGAGACGCTGAACTCTATGTCGCCACCCGGTGAAGGGTTCGGCAAACGCGTCTCAGTCGAGAAATACGAGGTGGCGGTGCAGCTGGAGGCCTGAGGGGTCATAGGATGCCGCCTCGATGCTCGTCGGGGCACACGTATCTACCGCCGGTGGTCTGGCGAAGGCGATCGAGCGCGGCACAGATTTGGGCTGCGAATCGATCCAGATCTTCAACCAGAGCCCGCGGATGTGGCGGCCGACCAAATATGGCCCCGACGACTTCGCCGAGTTCAAGGAGGCGATGGCCGACTCGCCAGTCGAAGCGGTGGTGATCCACGCCGTGTACTTGATCAATTGCGCGACCAAAGACAGGGAGATGCGCAAGAAGTCGCTCGACTCGCTTACGCACGCTTTGCGAATTGGCAACGGGATTGGCGCTGCAGGCGTCGTCCTCCACCCCGGCGCGCAGAAAGGCGAGCCGCACGGCCCCTCGATGAAGCGCGCGGCGAAGGTCATCGCCGCAGCCCTGAAAGGCAGCGAGAGCTGCCCCCTCCTGCTCGAGCAGACCGCCGGGCACAAAGGGCTCCTCGGTCGCGACTTCGACGAGACCGCCGAGCTGATCGAGCTGGCGGGCGCCGGCAAACGCCTCGGCCTCTGCCTCGACTCCTGTCATCTCTTCGTACAGGGTTACGACGTAACCAAGAACGACTCACTTGCCGCAATCGTCGACGAAGCCGACGAAAAGGTAGGCCTGGACCGCCTCCGCTGCCTGCACGTAAACGATGCCGCCGCCCCCTTCGGCTCCAACCGGGACCGCCACGCCAACGTCGGCAAAGGAGAGATGGGCAAGCAGGGCCTGGCCGCCTTCCTCTCCGAGCCACGCTTCGAGGGCTTACCGGCGACCCTGGAGACGCCAGGGCCGAACAAGAAAGGGCCGGATAAGAAGGAAGTTCAGGCGGCCAAGCGCTTAAGGAAAGTCGGCCTCAAACGCCGTCAGGGGTAGGGATGGCGGTGTGCTCTCGCGGGAAT
>DASSXC010000149.1:0-3113 GCA_035704205.1 Solirubrobacterales bacterium
ACGCGGCGTTGCTGCGTCACGCTTTCGCGCATTGCGCAAGATTCCCCACTGCTGCCTCCCGTAGGAGTCTGGGCCGTGTCTCAGTCCCAGTGTGGCTGATCGTCCTCTCAGACCAGCTACCCATCGTCGCCTTGGTAGGCCATAACCCCACCAACAAGCTAATGGGCCGCGAGCTCCTCCCAATGCGGAGGCCGAAGCTTCCTTTAGTGCAAAGGCTTACGCCAAGGCACCACATCCGGTATTAGCCCGAGTTTCCTCGGGTTGTCCCGGTCATCGGGGCAGGTTACTCACGTGTTACTCACCCGTTCGCGGCTTGGCCCCAGAGCAAGCTCTGGTTCGTCGCACCACTTGCATGTGTTAAGCACGCCGCCAGCGTTCGTCCTGAGCCAGGATCAAACTCTCCGTGAAGAGTACTTCTACAGAGAGATGCCATGCCTGGCTGGCCACCGGGTACACATACATGGTGGCCGGCATGACGGGTAAATCAGACCACTCGACACGCTGACGAGTCGAGTGGATCGGGCTCAAACAACCCACGGACACGAATGTCCGCGGGGTGCACGCTGCTCAGTTTTCAAAGACCGCTGCGCCCTCAACGACAACGGGATCCGCCGTCGTTCGCGCACGGGACGGCACCGGGCCAATCCCGAAGGGACGAGCAGTATAGCGCTGCGGGGGCGGTTTGCCTAATGGCGCTCAGGCGTCGCCGCGCAGGCGGCGAAAGCGGCGCTTGCCGACCTGCAGGACCCGGCCTTCCAGGGCGGCGGGTTCGAGATCCAGCGTGCCTGGCGGGATTGGCTTGCCATCCAGCTTGACGCCGCCCTGGTCGAGCAGGCGGCGAGCCTCGCTGGCGCTGATCTCGAAGGCGGCGGCCATCAGTTGCGGAAGGTGGACCGACGCGCCGTTGTCGGCGAGATGGGCGCCAAGGTCGACTTCCTCGATTTCCTCCGGCGCCTCGTGGCGGACGAAGAGGCGATCGAAGTGCTCCTCGGCGCCCCGCGCCGCGTCCTCGTCGTGGAAGCGCTCCACGACACGCCGGCCCAGCTCGCGCTTGGCCTCGTTGGGGGGCCCGGCAGGGACCTCCGAGCCCAGGACCAAGCGGAAGTACTCGGGCATCGCCTCGTCGGGGACGCGCATCAGCTTGCCGAACATCTCCTCTGGCGGCTCGGTAACCCCGACGTAGTTGCCCAGCGACTTGCTCATCTTCTGCACGCCGTCGATCCCGACCAGGATCGGCATCGTCAGGATCGACTGGGGCTTCTGGCCGTAGGCGACCTGCATGTCGCGGCCGAAGAGCAGGTTGAACTTCTGGTCGGTCCCCCCCAGCTCGACGTCGGCCTCGACCGCCACCGAGTCGTATCCCTGCAGCAGCGGGTAGAGCAGCTCGAGTGCGGACACGGGCTGCGCCGCGGCCATCCTCCTCTGAAAGTCGTCGCGCTCCAGCAGGCGGGCCACGGTCGTCTGCGCGAGCAGGCCGAGCAGGCCCTCCGGTTCCATGCGCAGCCACTCGCTGTTGAAGCGGACCTCGGTGCGCTCGCGGTCGAGCAGCCTGAAGGCCTGCTCTTCGTAGGTGGCGACGTTGGCCTCGATCTCCTCGGGCGAAGGCAGGGGCCGTTGCGCCGAGCGCCCGCTCGGATCGCCGACCCGGGCGGTGAAGTCGCCGATGATCAGGACGACCTGATGGCCGGCGTCCTGGAACTCGCCCAGCTTGTTGAGGACGACCGTGTGGCCGAGGTGGATGTCGGCCGTCGTCGGGTCGATGCCGAACTTGACCCGCAGGGGTCGCCCCGAGTCGAGCTGCTCGGCGAGCATCCCCTCGGGCAGCACGTCGACAGCGTTACGCGTCAGGTCGGGCACGGCGGCAATGCTAGACTGCCGCCTCCTCTTGGCGGGCCAACGCACCAAGCCGCGCCTGAAGAAGCTGCGCGTCCTCTTCGTCCTGCTCGGCCTCGGCGTCCTCGCCGTGGTCTCGATGGTCTTCGGGATGATGATGGCCGTCTCGAAAGATCTGCCGGCGATCTACGACTTCGCCCAGTTCAAGGCCTCGAAGAACAGCGAGGTCTATGACGCCTCCGGCGAAGTGATCGGCACCCTGACCAGCAACCAGAACAAGATCCTGCTCAGCTCAGGGCAGATCTCCCCCAACGTCAAGAACGCCGTGGTCTCGATCGAGGACACGCGCTTCTACGAGCACACGGGCGTCGATTTCCAGGGCATCGGCAGGGCGCTGGTCAAGGACATCCTCAGCCAGAGCGCCGCCCAGGGCGCCTCGACGATCACCGAGCAGTTCGTCAAGAACGCGCTCGCCGCGCAGGGCAGCCGGACGATCTTCCAGAAGTTCCGCGAGGCGGCTCTCGCCTATCGCCTCGAGCGCCATTGGAGCAAGGACAAGATCCTCACCGAGTACCTGAACACGATCTACTTCGGCGAGGGCGCCTACGGGATCGAGGCGGCCGCCCGCACCTACTTCGGCAGCGCTCACCCGGGGTGTGGCACGCCGGAAGAGCCTTGCGCGGACGTGCTGGAGCCGTGGGAGGCGGCGACGCTCGCGGGGATCATCGCCTCGCCTTCTGCCTACGACCCGAAGATCTACCCCGAAAACGCGCTCATGCGCCGCAACCTGGTGCTGGAGAAGATGTACGAGCAGGGCTACATCACCTCGACCCAGTTCGAGGAAGGGCGCAAGCAGGCGCTGCCCGCTCCGACCGACATCGAGCCCCCCACGCTCGACTCCGAAGCCCCGTACTTCACCTCCTGGCTGCGCCAGCAGCTCGTCGACCGCTTCGGCGCGGCGAAAACCTTCTTCGGCGGGCTCAAGGTCAAGACCACTCTCGACCTGCGTCTGCAGGCCGCCGCGGAAGAAGCCGTCGGCTCCTATCTGGGCGGCCTGCCACCGACCGCCGCGGTCGTCGTGATCGACAACCGCAACGCCGGGATCAAGGCGATGGTCGCCGGCCCGGACTTCGAGGAAAAGCCGTTCAACCTGGCGACGCTCGGTCACCGGCAGCCGGGATCGTCGATCAAGCCGATCATCCTGACGACCGCTCTCGAGCAGGGAATCTCGCCGGAAACCGTCTACGAATCGGCCCCCCAGACCTTCTACTTCGGCAAGG
>DASSXC010000150.1:0-2443 GCA_035704205.1 Solirubrobacterales bacterium
ATGTCAAAGCACCTGCCGGTCTCGGTAAACCTCTCGATCCCCACCCTCGACGAGGACGCCTGGCGAGCCACCGAGCCCCACACCCCAAGCCCCTCAGCTCGCCTGGACGCAGTCGCCCAGCTACGCCGACGCGGCATCGACTCAGGAGTCCTAATCGCTCCCCTCATGCCGGGCATCAACGACGACCCGGACCAGGTCCAGCCCATCATCGACCGCGCAAAAGAAGCAGACGCCACCTTCCTGGGCGGTGTAGCTCTCCACCTACGGGACGAGGTCCGCGACGTCTTCTTCGCCTGGCTGGAAGCCAAACGCCCGGACCTCTTACCTCGCTACGAGAAGCTCTACGCAGGCAACCGCGCCTATATGCGCCCCGAGCAGCGCAAACGAGCAACGCGTGCGGTCCGAGGTTGGGGGAGGGGGGAGCGGCAATCCCCTGGCCGGACTCGCGGGCCTTCGGCCCGCTCTGAGTATCCGCCGGTTGAGGGGACTGCCGACGCCCCCTCGCAGGACGCGCTGTTCTGAGCGACGAAAGCTCTTGTCTCCTAGCTCACCCTTCGTCCAGCAGATCGAAGGTGCACTCCTTGGGATCTTTGTCATCTCGAAAGCGTCGAAAGCGTGCGCCGTGCCGAATGCGGCCGGTGGCCGCGTGGTCGTAGCCAACTTCGATCACCAGCTCAGGTCGCAGCGCCACCCACTCGAGGTCACGCCCTCCCGTCCACCGACTCGGCTCAGCGGTGCCGCTGTCCCCGGTCTCCAACGGAGCCAGCAGCTGGCGCATGCCGCGTTTGGCCTCCATGCTGAAACCGGAAATGTGGCCGACCGACCGCAGTTCGCCATCGTCGTACAGGCCCAGGATCAGAGAGCCGACCGTGCCCTCCTCTTTGCCCGGCCGCCAGCCCATCACGACGCAGTCGATCTCCCTCTCGCGCTTGACCTTCGCCATGCCCTTGCGCTTGCCGGGGATGTAGAGCGCATCCAGCTGCTTGGCCATCGTTCCCTCGGTCCTGCGCAGCCACTGCTCGGCTTGGTCAGGATCGGGGCTCAGGTTCGATAGCTCGACCTCAGCCTTTGCCGCCAGGGTCTCGAGCCGCGCCCGCCGCTCGCCGAAGGGCCTCTCCAGCAGCGCCTCGTCTTCCTCCGCAAGCAGGTCGAACGCCACGTAGTTCGCCGGGATCTCCCTTGACAGCAACGTGATCCTCGACGCGGCCGGGTGGATCCGTTCCTGCAGCGCGTCGAATTCGAGGTTGCCGTCGGCGTCGCGGATGACCAGCTCGCCGTCGAGCACGTAGCGCCCCGGCGCGAAGCTCAGCTCGGGGAAGTAGCGGGTCAGGTCCTTGCCCCCGCGCGACTGGATATAGGCGTTCTCGCCGTCGACGAAGACGATCGCCCGAAAGCCGTCGAGCTTCTGCTCGTAGGCCCACTCCTCGCCGCGGGGCAGCTCTTTGCGGGTCAGCGCGAGTTGCGGCTTGATCGGCGGCTCGAGCGGGAGGGTCACACCCTGGAGTCTGCCCGACGCGCGCGGCTCTCGCGCGGGTCGGGAACCGGCACCGCGGCGAGCAGGGACTTCGTGTACGGGTCCGTTGGCCGCTCACAGACCTGATCGGCGGGGCCCTGCTCGACGATCCTGCCGTTGTGCATCACGGCGATCCGGTCGGAGATGTGGCGGACGACGCCGATGTCGTGGGCGACGAAGACATAGGCAAGGCCGAAGTCGCTCTGGAGCTCGTCGAGCAGGTCGAGGATCTGGGCCCGGATCGAGACGTCGAGCCTCGAGACGGGCTCGTCGGCGACGATCAGCTTCGGTCGCAGCGCCAGCGCGCGGGCGATCCCGATCCGCTGTTGCTGGCCGCCGGAGAACTCGTGCGGGAAGCGCTGGTAGTGCTCGGGCGAGAGGCCGACCCGCTCCAGCAGCTCCTGCACGGCCATCTGCAGCTCCGCTCCCTTCGCCTTGCCCTGCAGGCGCAGCGGTTCGCCGACGATCT
This sequence comes from Solirubrobacterales bacterium, assembly GCA_035704205.1. GTDB lineage: Bacteria > Actinomycetota > Thermoleophilia > Solirubrobacterales > 70-9 > VRUE01. The sequence goes on from DASSXC010000150.1 coordinate 1,983, forward strand.
GCCCCACCCGCTTGCGCGGGTTGAGCGAGGCGTAGGGGTCCTGGAAGATCATCTGCATCTCGGGCCGCAGCGGCCGCATCTGCCGCCGCGAGAGGCCGGCGATCTCACGACCGCCGAAGCGGACCGATCCGGAGGTTGGTTGAACCAGCTGCAGCACCGTCCGCGACAGGGTCGACTTGCCGCTGCCCGACTCGCCGACGAGGCCGAGCGTTTCGCCACGCTCGACACTGAAGCTGACCCCGTCGACCGCGCGGACTCGATCCACCCCGCGATCGATCACCAGCCCCCGCTTCACGGGGAAGTGCTTGACCAGATCCGTCACCTCGAGCAGCGGCACGTCCTTTTGGCGCGGCCGCAAGGGCGGCGCCTGGTCGAGCCGCAGGACGGCACCCAGCAGCCTGCGGGTGTAGGGGTCCTTGGCGGCGTAGAAGATCTCGTCCAGGTCCCCGCGCTCGACGACC
>DASSXC010000151.1:0-4261 GCA_035704205.1 Solirubrobacterales bacterium
CGCCAGGGAGGCTGGGATATTGCCGATCAGGAACCTCTGGCGTGCGATTTTCGAGCAGTCGGCGTTGATCTCCTGCCCGAACAGCTTGGGCTGTTCGCCCGCCGCGGCGGCTCGCCAAAGCGCAGCGAGAAAGCCGCCTGACCCGGCGGCGGGATCGTAGATCGTCCCACCCTCCTCGCCGATCAGCGCCACGAGCAGCGCCACCTGGGTATCGCTGCTCCACTGCTCTAGAGAATCCTTGGAGCGGCGCAGCAGCCATTCGAACGCCTCCGGGAGCTCGGCCTCCTCGATCTCCCCAACGAGCGCGAGAAGGTGATTGGCGGCGTCTCGATCGAGCTCCCCGAGAGGCCGTAAGACTTCCTCGATATCCGGGGCCGTGGCGATGGTCGCGGCCAGCATGGCCTCAGCGTCATCACCCACCCCCCTCGCCGAACCCGCCCGGCGGCGCAAGGCAACCAGGGCCAGAGCTGCACCGAGGGTCTCCATCGTCGAACCGGCAGCGACACGCGAGCGCAGCAGATCGGCGGCACTCCAGAGAAGGTGCTTGCTCCCGCGCTTCCCCCCCAGACGGCCATGCTTCTTCAACCATCCTTCGACATCCCGCAGCTCGAAGAGATCCCTACCTCCGGGAACAGCGTGAACCGGCGTGGGGAAGTCGCCAAACCTCTTCCGCCAGTTGCTCACCGCCGACGGACCGACCTGAGCCAGCTCGGCAATCTGGCTGACGTTCAGCAGCGACGAAGCATCGATGGGAGCCCTCTGCGTCGGGGAATCCGAGGAGCGCACCTCGATAATGTGGCATAAAACAGCCTCAAATTCAATGTGAATTTAATTCACAGAAACTTAGGTTGAGGGTGCCATAGGATTGCGCCGTGCCGTTCACGCTCAGGAACCTCAAGGAGGACCTGGAGGACGTCGGGTCCAGGTTCGACGGCGCGCCGGACCTGGAGTTCCGCTTGGCGACGGAGGCGCTCGAGCTCGAGAAATCCGGCCTGGGCTACCAGCGCGTCCCGCCCAACTATCGCTTTCCATACGGCCACACGCACAAGCAGCAGGAGGAGGTATACGTGGTCCTGCGCGGGAGCGGGAGGATGAAGCTCGACGACGAGATCGTCGAGCTCAAGGAATGGGACGCGGTGCGCGTCCCGCCCGGTACGTGGCGAGGCTACGAGGCCGGGCCGGAGGGCCTCGAGATCCTCGTCATCGGCGCGCCCAATCTCGGCGAGGCTCCGCGCGAAGACGTCGATGGCCGGCGCGACTGGTGGGCTGACTAGCGCCAGGTAGGGCGTCAGCACGCCGCCGGGGCCACCTATTCGCGGTTCTCGCGGCCCAACGTAGGTGGACTGGAAGCCCTGCGCAAGGCCCGGAATCAACCTCACCTTGACCTCGCCTTGCCCCAGGGCGACTTTCGCCACCCGGTTCAGCGAAATCCGTTATTTGGCTTGATAAAGCCATTATCAGCCCTCTGTCGCAATCGATGCTACAGTCGGGAACATGGCACGAGCCGTTTCAATCCGTGAGCTACGAAACTCCACCTCCGCCGTTGTTTCGGAGTTGGAAGCCGGTGAACGGCTGACGCTCACCGTCAACCGCCGGCCAGTCGCAGACATTCTCCCTCACGTCCAGGAGCGTGATCCCTGGGTTCCCGCCGCCGAGCTGCGCCGCATCGTGCGCGAAGCGCCCGCGGATCCCAGACTGCTCGACGACCTCGCCGAGATCCGCGGTGCAGAGCTCGACGATTGAGCCGGGCAATCGCAGACACCTCGGTTTTCATCGCCCAGGAGACCAGCCGGGAGGTCGGGGACCTTCCCGAACAGATCGCGGTCTCGGTGATCACCGCCGCGGAGCTGGAGCTAGGGGTGTTGCGGACCGATGATCCAGGCGCTCGTGCAATCCGGCTCTCGACCCTCTCACGGGTGCAGGCTGCCTATCCTCTGCTACCAGTTGATCCCGAGGTAGCAAGCTGCTTCGCGCGCCTCGCTTCCGCAGAGCTGGCGCGCGGCCGCCGCCTGCGGCGTCACGACACCTGGATCGCCGCAACCGCCTTGCGCCACGACGCCGCGGTGCTCACCCAGGACGCCGACTTCTCGTCGTTCGATGAAGTACCGGTTATTCGCGTTTGACTCAGAACAGATGGTCTTGAGGTCGTCGGGCTTTTTCTTCAGCACGGGGCCGGGGTGATGACGAAGCTGAGTCGACGCCGCGAGACCGGTGAGCGTCATCGACCTTTACTTGTCAGGTCTGCCTGACCTTCCGTCCTCGGGCCCAGATGCCTTGGTCCGAGAAGCCCATAGCACCGCCCAGCGGCGACGCCGCAGGACGTGGTCCTGGAATGTCGGCAGATGACGACCCTGAGAACGAACTGGGTGCGAGAGAAACTGCGAGATCTTCGTCTCGTAAACGAACATGCCCCCGGGAACGAGTACCCGTGCGATCTCAGTCACAGCGGCATCAGCCCGAGCGATGTGGTACAGCGTGCCGAAGTCGATGACCACGTCGAAGGCCTCGTCGGAGAACGGCAGCTTTCGGACATCTGCACAACGCAACTCGGCCCTGGCCCCCTCTTCCTGCAGCCTTCCGGCGGCCTCCGTCAATGACTCCTCTTCGATGTCGATGCCTACCAAACGCCGCGGGCAACAGAGTCGGTCCAACGCGGGCAAGGCCACCCCGCGCCCACATCCGACCTCTAACATCCTCGCCCCACTCGGTATGCCCAGGACCCGTACCAATGTCGGTACCTCCAGCTGGGCCTGACGGGTGTTGCGCCCTTCCTCGTTGGGGAAGGCCCGGTACTCGGTCTGGCTTGGCGTTATCACGTGGATGAGCTAGGCGTTGCCACAGAAGCCGCAACGAGCAGTGCCGACCCGGCGATCTCTTTGACAACTCGAACAGTCGGCGACCACTGCGCGTCCGCATCCTTCGCAGTGAGGTTTGTCGCGAACCGGGAAGCCGCAGAATGCACACTCTCCGCGACGAACCCGCCGTGCCGGAACACGTTTTGCGAGGAAGCGCTGCAGGGTCACGAATGCAATCAGCGTCAGGCCGATTCCGACGATCGAGATCGCCAGAGGACCGACCTCATCGAACTCGAGGTAGCCATCGGTGTAGTCCGCCGCCATGACGATGGCAAGCACTGCGGTGGCGCCGACCCAGGCAAGCGCGGCAGGGAGGTAGCGCGAGTGCCGGGAGCGAAGGCGACCGAGCAGCAGATAGGAGCCCCCAAGCATCAGCGCCAGCAAGACCAGGCGCAGGACGAAGACGATCCGGTCGTGGCGGGTCCGATCGTCGTCCGCGCGCCTTGCGGCGTCCTGTCGCTGCTCGGTCAGCCGTTCCCCTGCGTCCGCTGCCTCCGGGCGCGTCCGCGCCTCAACCGCGACGGCGGCTGCCAGCTCTCTCGAGGCTGAGGCGAGCCGCGCCTGGGCCGTTTCGTATTCCGCCTGCAGCTCGGTCGCCGGCTGGTTGGCGTCCAAGGCCGTTCGGTAGGCCTCACGGCGGATCTCCAACTGGCGGATGGCCGTCCGCCGGTCCGAGCGAGCAATTTGAACCGAGCGGACCGCCTGCCGGTGGTGCTCGATCGCCGAGAGTTCCTCACGGTCGATCAGCTTCCGGTCCGGCAGGTAGAACGAGGTCGACTCCCCCTTGGCGACGTCGTCCAACTTGACGTAGGTCCAGACGGCGCCGATCGCGATGAAGACCGCGAGGACGACGGCGAGGAACCTCTCGACGCCCGTCGTCTCGATCTCTCCGTCTCCCGAGCGAGTGCCCGCCGGCCGGAATCGGCTTCCTTTCCTCCCGCTCATCCTGTCTCTCCTTTTCTGCCGCCTTGAGGCGGTTTCGTCCTGGGGCGAAGCTCGATCACCAGCTCGCAGTCGAGGGCCGCGGCGATGCGCGCGAGGGTGTCGATCCGAGGTGGCCTCGCTCCCCGCTCCACACGGGCGATCGCTGACTGCGTCGTCCCACAGAGTTCGGCCAGACCGCGCTGGGAGATTCCCCAGGCCTTACGCCGCTCCGCGACGCGTTCCGCAATGAGGCCGAACAGCTCTCGATCATCCGGGTCGGCTGCGCCGCGAACCACCTCGCGAAGCGAGGCAAGGCGGTCATCCAGCCGACGGGAAGATTCGGGACGGCGTTTAGCCATAGCAAGGTTGCTATGTATAGCAGAATTGCTATGTATCGACCGTTCCGCTCAACCGGCTTGTGAGTTGCTATGCAAGCCATGCGGGGAAGTCTGCTGTCGGGACAGGGATTTTTCGCCGATTTT
>DASSXC010000152.1:0-2249 GCA_035704205.1 Solirubrobacterales bacterium
CCCCCCCCCCCCCCCCCCCCCCCCCCTCGCTCGGGTCGAAGAGCGAGACCGCCGTCTCTCGGAGGTCGGGCGGGAACTCGGCTGGAGCTATGGAAAGGTTCAAGCCAACTCCGATCACGGCCCAGCCGTCCTGAGGCTTGGCCTCGATCAGGACGCCGGCTAGCTTGCGGCCTTCGATCCAGACGTCGTTGGGCCACTTGACTTGGCACGCGACTCCGGGGTTGAGTTGCTCAGCTGCGTCGCAGACGGCGAGCGGGACCGCAAGCGGCAGCAGCAGGTGGCGCTCGTCGAGTGGGCGCAGGATCGCCGAGTAGAGCAGCGCCTTGCCCGGCGGCGCCGTCCAGGTCCGCCCCTGGCGGCCGCGGCCGGCGGTCTGCTCAGCGGCGGTGACGACCAGACCATGCGGCGCGCCATCCTCGACCAGCTCCCGCGCCCGGGCATTGGTCGAGTCCGTAACCGGGAAGTGCCGATGCGGCACCCCGAAGCCCACCTCCCGCATCATGAATCTTTGTGTCCCTTATAGGGGGTACAAAGATTCATGATGCGTCGGCGATCAGGGCGGCGATGAGGCCGTCGATGTCGTGGCGCTTGGCCTCGACTGCGACCTTGAGGCCCGCCTCGCGAGCGGCCTCGCTGGTGATTGGGCCGATCGAGACGATGCGGGCCTCGCTCGGGAAGCGATCGCCCAGAGCCTCTGTCAGGTTGCGCACGGTGGAGGAGGAGGTGAAGGTGACGTAGTCGGCCGCTCGCGCGGCCTCGACCGACTCCGGGTCCGGCTCCTCGCGCACCGTTTCGTAGAGGGCGACGACGTCGACCTCGGCGCCGCGCTCGCGCAGCGCGTCGGGGAGGACGTCGCGAGCCTCGGCCGCACGTGCGACGAGGGCTTTCGAACCCGCGACCTCGACCGCTTGCAGCGCCTCCACCAAAGCCTCGGCGACGAAGCGCTCCGGAACGACGTCGGCGGCAATCCCGTGCTCGGCGAGCGCACGTGCGGTTCCCGGCCCGATCGCGGCGACGGTCGTTCCCACCTGCTCCGGTGTTGCCGTAGGACCACCCGCGCCTCCTTGCGCCTCGGTTTCGGCGGCAGCGTCTGCCCCCCCTCTGCCTACCTGCTGCTGTTTCGGAGTCCCGTTAAGCGCCCGAGCGTCTAGCCCTGCATCTCTGAGCGCCTCAAACAGGAGGTGTGCCCCATTTGGACTCGTCACACAGATCAGGGCGTACTCGCCAATCCGCTCGATCGCATGCCGCACCTCGTCGCTCTCGATCCGCGGCTCGATCCGGATTGCCGGCAGCTCGACGACCTCCGCGCCGAGGCCGCGCAGGGTCGCGGCCAGCCCACTCGCCTGGGCTCGCGCACGGGTTACGACCACGCGCTTTCCGTGCAGGGGCCGCCGCTCGAGCCAGGCCAGCGTTTCGCGTCGCTCAACCACCTTGCCGACGACGATCAGCGCGGGCGCGCCGATTCCCTCGCGCTCCACCGCCCCGGCCAGCGTGTCCAGCGTGGCGACGACGGTGCGCTGCCCGTCCATCGTGCCGCGCTCGACCGCGGCGGCGGGCTCGTCCGCATCGCGGCCGGCGGCGATCAAGGCCGCAGCGTTGTCGCCCAGCCGTTTGACTCCCATGTAGAAGACGAGCGTGCCGGGGAAGCTGGCCAGCGCCTCCCAGTCGAGGGCGGTCTCGGCCTTCTCCGGGTCCTCGTGTCCGGTGACGAAGGCAACCGCCGAGGCGTCATCGCGGTGGGTGACGGGAATTCCGGCGTAGGCGCTGGCCGCGACGCCGGCGGTCACACCCGGGACGACCTCGAACTCGACCCCGGCGGCGCGCAGCGCCTCGCCCTCCTCACCGCCACGGCCGAAGACGAATGGGTCGCCGCCCTTGAGCCGGACCACGCTCTTCCCCGCTCGCGCCGCCCCGATCAGGTGGTCGTTGATCTCATCCTGCCCCACCGACGTGCCGGTGCCGCGGTGTCCATATGGACCTTTCTCCACCGGTACGTCTCCCGGGGCCTTTCCCACATAGACGAGCTCCGCCTCCGGGCTGGCGCCGTCCAGGGCGCCGGGGGGGATCAGGCGGTCGTGGAAGATCGCGTCGGCGGAGGCGATCAGCTCCAACGATCGCGTCGTCATCAGCCCCGGATCGCCCGGGCCGGCCCCAACCAGATACACGACCCCCGCTCGCGCGTTCATACCCGTCCCCCAGGGGACGTGTCCGAGTTTTCGCGTCCATATGGATGCAAAAACTCGGACACG
>DASSXC010000153.1:0-6694 GCA_035704205.1 Solirubrobacterales bacterium
GGCCGCGACGTGATGCTCGCCGCCGGCAACGCCGGCCACGACGTGATCGGCTTCGGCCACACCGAGCTCGACGTCAGCGACGCCGGCGCGGTCGAGGCGAAGCTCGAGGCGGAGCGCCCGGACGTGGTCATCAACTGCGCCGCCTGGACCGACGTCGACGGCGCCGAGGAGGCCGAGGAGGAGGCGACGCGGATCAACGGCGCCGGCGCCGGCAACGTCGCCAAGGCGGCGGCGGCGGCCAACGCCTCGGTCGTCTACGTCGGCAGCGACTACGTCTTCGACGGCAGCAAGGGCGCGCCCTACGTCGAGACCGACCAGACCGCGCCGCTCTCCGCCTACGGCCGCGGCAAGCTGGCCGGGGAGGAAGCGACCCGCGGTGCCAACAAGCGCCACTTCATCGTCCGCTCCGCCTGGCTCTTCGGCGCCGGTGGCCCGAACTTCGTCGAGACCATGCTGCGCCTCGCCGGCGATCACGGCGAGGTCCTCGTCGTGCGCGACCAGGTCGGCTCCCCCACCTACACCTGGCACCTCGCCTATGGCATCGTCCGCCTGATCGAGGGGGTCGAGTTCGGCATTCACCACATGGCCGCCGCGGGCTCCTGCTCCTGGTATGAGTTCGCGCGTGAGATCTTCGAGCAGGCAAACGTGGAGTGCAAAGTGATGTCGGCGACGACGGAGATGCTCGGCCGGCCGGCGCCGCGCCCCGCCTTCTCGGCGCTGACGAGCCAGCGGGAGCACGCGATCGAGTTGCCGTCGTGGCAGGAGGGGTTGGCCGCCTACCTCTCCCAGCGCCGGGCCGAGACCGAGGCCGCCGCGTGAAGATCCTCGTCACCGGCGCCGCCGGTTTCATCGGCTCCACCTACGTGCGCTTGATCGGCGACGAGCACGAGGTGCGGGTGCTCGACAAGCTGACCTACGCCGGCCGTCGCGAGAACCTCCCTGAGGGCACCGACTTGGTGGTTGGCGCGATCGAGGACCCGAAGGTCGTGCGCGAGGCGATGGAGGGCTGCGACGCGGTCGTCAACTTCGCCGCCGAGTCCCACGTCGACCGCTCGATCGACGACCAGGACGCCTTTGCCCGCACCCACGTGATCGGCACCGGCACGCTGCTCGATGCCGCCCGCGAGCTGGGGGTCGACCGCTACCTGCAGGTCTCGACCGACGAGGTCTACGGCTCGATCGACTCGGGCTCCTTCACCGAGGCATCGCCGCTCGACCCGTCCTCGCCTTACTCGGCGACGAAGACCGCCGGCGACCTGCTCGTCTCCGCCCACTTCCACACCTATGGCGTCAACGCCTCGATCGTGCGCGGCTCGAACAATTACGGTCCGCGCCAATATCCAGAGAAGCTGATTCCCCTGATGATCTTGAACGCTGTCCATGGGGACTCGCTGCCTGTGTATGGGGATGGAAGGCAAGTGCGCAACTGGCTCTACGTCGAGGACTTCTGCCGCGGCATCCACACGGTGCTGACGAAGGGCCGCCCCGGCGAGGCCTACAACGTCGGCGGTCCGGACGAGTGCGAGAACATCGAGGTGGTCAAGCGGGTGATCGAGCTGACCGGCGCCGAGGAGTCGCAGATCGAGTACGTCAAGGACCGGCCGGGCCATGACCGGCGTTACTCGCTCGCTTCCGAGAAGCTGCGCGGCGAGCTCGGCTGGGAGGCACAGGTCCACTTCGCCGAGGGTCTCGAGCGCACCGTGCAGTGGTACCGCGACAACGAGGAGTGGTGGGGGCCGATCCGCTCCGGTGAGTACCGCGAGTACTACGAAAAGCAGTACGGCAAAGCGCTGGGCTAGTGCCGCGGCGATTGGAGACGAAGCTCGACGGCGTCGTCCTGCTCGAGCCCGAGGTTCACGGCGACCCGCGCGGCTTCATGGTCGAGACCTACCGCACCGACACCTGGGCCGAGCTGGGGGTCGGGGTGGAGTTCGTCCAGCACAACCACTCGCGTTCCTCGAAGGGGACGCTGCGCGGGCTGCATTTCCAGACCGAGCCGGGGCAGGCCAAGCTGGTCCGCTGTCCGCGCGGCAGGATCTTCGACGTCGCGGTCGACCTGCGCCGCGGCTCACCCACCTTCGGGCAGTGGGAGGGCTACGAGCTCGACGACGAGACCCACCGGCAGCTCTTCGTCCCGGTCGGCTTCGGCCACGGCTTCGCGGTGCTCAGCGAGGAGGCCGACGTCGCCTACCTGCTCTCCAGCACCTATGACCCTGCCACCGAGTCCGGCATAGCTTGGAACGACCCCGAGGTGGGCGTCCAATGGCCGGTCGACGATCCCCTCCTCAGCGAGCGCGACACGAGTGCGCCAAAGCTCGCCGAGATAGCCGACACCCTTCCCTTCTAACTTCTCTGGACCTTCTAATCGGCTAGGGATCGACTGTGGCGCTTGCCGATCACCCAATCGACGGCGGCCTCCCAACCTGGCAGGAGGTGATGGCCGAGCGCGACGACTGGTCCGGCCTGCTGCTCGGCAACGGACTCAGCAGGCACATCTGGGGGGATTTCGCCTACCCCTCCCTCTTCGATACGGCGCAGCACGACCACGCGACGGGGAGCTTGACCGACGCCGACCGCAGCCTCTTCAAGGCTCTTGAGACCAAGAACTTCGAGCGTGTACTGGCCGAGCTCGCGGCCGCGATCCGCATGGCGGAAGTACTCGGCGAGGAGGCCGGACCCTATCTGGAGCGCTATCAGAGCATTCAACTGGCTCTCGGCAGGGCGGTGCAATCCGTCCACATCGGCTATTCCGCCATCCCCGAGGGTGCGCTGGAGTCGATTGGGAGTGTGCTCCAGGAGCAGGACTACGTTTTCACCACCAATTACGACCTCATCGTCTACTGGGCGATGCGCGCGGTGGACTACGCAGGTCTGTGCGATTGCTTTTGGGGGAATGGGTATTCCTTCGACCCCGCCGACGCAGAGCCACCGGATGGCAAGACGCCGATCTATTTCCTGCACGGCGCCCTTCACCTTGTCGTGATGGGCTCCGGAGTCACCCGCAAGCTCGTGCAGCGAGGAAGCCGTGCGCAGCAGACCAGCCTTCGCTCCCTGCTAAGCCAGTTCGGTCGTCCTCTCGACGGCGATGAGCAGGCCCGCCCTTTGCTCATAACCGAGGGCTCCGCACAGCACAAGTTGCAGGCGATAGAGGGGAACGACTACCTCGCCGATGCGCTGGGTCGGCTTCGCAACTTCAGGCGCCCCCTCGTCGTCTTCGGCAGCGACCTCAGCGAGCAGGATCAGCATCTGGTCGAAGCTGTCAACCGCCATCCCAGCCGACCCCTGGCCGTTTCGATTGTCGGGCGCGGCAGGAGCGACAGCCAGATCCGCTCGATCAAGGCGGGCCTGTGCCAAGCTCTCGAGGCGGACACGCTTCTCTTCTTCGACGCCGCGACCCACCCGCTGGGTCTGGCAGCGCTGTCGGCGGGCCGAAGGAAGATCCACCCGGCCGGGTGAGTATCGTCCCCCAAGAATGGAGACCCGCACCGCAAATCGCCACGTCCAGCCCAATGAGCGGCTTGGGGGCTGGGAGATTGTCAGAGCCGGGAGCAGGCGCGCCTCCGACTTCGAGGTGACGAAAGCGGGCGCTGTGAAGAAGGCGAAGGAAATGGTCCGTCTCGAGGGCGGGGGAGAGGTGCGCGTCAAGAACGACCTTGGCAAGGTCGTCGAGTCCGCGAAGGTGCGTGGCGCTGCCTGGTCTCGCCGGGCTGCGGCCTGAGGACCGGCGACCAAGACTTTCGCCCGTCGATGTGTTCATAGGGGTCGCGCCATCCATGGAGACGGGAACGTGAAACAGCAGACGCGCAGCAGGATCGCCAGCGGTCTCGACCGGGCACGGTTGCTCGGCCCCGCGGCACGGGTCCGCGATAGATGGCTGGCGCTGCGCGCCGACGACGACATCTCGGTTGGTCCGGACGGTCTTCCCCTGCCGCCACCGCGCCTGCGCCAGCTGGTCAACGGCCGTGGCGGCGGCGCTGAGCACTTCGTCCGGATCGGCGCTCAGATGTCGGCCACGATCCGGGGCGCCGCGGCTGCCGCCGGCTCGCCGATGGAGCAGATGGATGCGATCCTCGACTTCGGCTGTGGCTGTGGCCGGGTCGTGCGGCACTGGGCCGACCTCGACCGCCCGCGGGTGCACGGCTGCGACTACAACCCCGAGCTGGTCGATTGGTGCGCCGCCAACCTCTCCTTCGTCGAGGCCGCCCGCAACGATCTCGCCCCGCCCGCGCCCTACGCCGGCGGGAGCTTCGACCTGATCTACGCCCTCTCGGTCTTCAGTCACCTTGGCGAGCCCCTGCAGGAAGATTGGGTCGCCGAGTTCCGGCGCCTCCTGCGTCCCGGCGGGTTGCTGGTCCTCAGCGTGCTCGGTGAGAAGGCCACCCACCGGCTGACCGCCGAGGAGCGGGAGCGCTTCGGGCGTGGCGAGCTGGTGGTCGAGCGGCCGCGGATGGAGGGTCACAATGCCTGCACCGCCTACCACCCCCGCCCCTACGTCACCGACTCGCTGCTGGCCGACTTCGCCGACGTCACCGTGTTCGACCTCGGTTCCCCCGAGCTGCCGGTTATGCAGGACGCCTACATCGCCCGGTGTTTGACGTAACAGTGTCAATTCACACAGAAGTGAAAAAAGAGTGTGCCAATTGGGGTTTTCTACTTCCAACTGCTGGTTTCACTGGTAGCGTCGCGGCAGGAGGGTGACGGAGACAGGTGTCTCCAGGTAGTCGACACCTACCATGTCCGGCATGACCTCCGGATCCGGTTCGAGTCCGGCGCCCTCCGCATAGCTCGCCGAATCGGGTGAGTCTGGTGCGGTCACCGTGGTAGTCTGGCGGTGGTGTCGACTGCCTGCGGGGTGGTTCCCGCGTCACCAGACTCGACCCGCTTCGGCGGGTCTTGTCGCTTCTCGGAGTGTTTTACGCCTGACGGCCACGGGTCGCCGTAATCGCCAGGCTGGTGGCCAGTTTGGCGCCGATTCCCGCGTAGACAGCGGCGTTGAGCAGCGGGTTGCTCTTGGGGGCGTCGAAGCGGCGGTAGAAGCGGCCCATGCCGCGGTGGAAGGCGATCTCCTGCCTGGAAGCGCGACGTCCGCCGCTGGAGCCGCCCTTGACGTGCAGGGCGGTGCCCGCCGGCTCGTAGACGACCTTCCAGCCGGCGTCCCAGAAGCGGTGGCACCAGTCGAGGTCCTCCATGTAGAGCCAGTAGCCCTCGTCCAAGAGGCCGACCTCCCGCACGGCCTCGGCCCGGCAGAGCATGAAGGCGCCGTTGACGGCGTCCACCTCGCCGCGCTCGTCGTCGCCCAGCTGCGTCGCCCGGTACTGGCTGAGGGCGCCGGCGGCGCCCTCGGAGCGGCCGACGCCGGTGAAGTGAGCGAGGGCGCCGAGCGGCGTGGGGAAGGAGCGCTTGCAGGCGTGGTCCAGCTCGCCCGACTCGGTCACCAGCTTCACCCCGACCATGCCGATCCGCTCTTTCGCCCAAAGCGTCGCCATGGCCGCGTCGAGCGCCCCCGCATGGACCTCGGTGTCGGGATTGAGCAGCAGGAAGGCCCGTGCCTCGCTCGCGCGCAGGACGAGGTTGTTGGCGGCGGAGAAGCCGATGTTCTCGCGGCGCAGCAGGCGCACCGCGGGGAACTCGCGCTCGACCATGTCGGGGGTCGAGTCCGGGCTGCCGCTGTCGACGACCGTCACCCGCAAGTCGCCCTGGGCGGGGTGCTCGCGCAGCGAGCGCAGGCAGTTGCGCAGCAGCCCTTCGGCGCCATGGCTGACGACGATCACCTCGAGGTCGGGCCCGCCTGTCATCGCGCGACCCTAGTAGGCGCCGTCGCCGCGAACGATCGCGGCCGGCGTGCGCAAGAGGATCGCCAGGTCGCCGGCGACGGAGATGTTGTCGAGGTAGTCGCGCTCCATCGCCAGGCGCTCCTCGAAGGTCAGGTCGGCCCGTCCATACACCTGCATCGGCCCGGTCATCCCCGGCTTGACGGCGAGGCGCAGCCGCTGGCGCTCGTCGTAGAGGGCGACCACGGCCTCCTCCTCGGGCCGCGGACCGACCAGCGACATGTCACCGCGGACGACGTTGATGAATTGCGGCAGCTCGTCGAAGCTGTAGCGCCGCAGCCGCCGCCCGGCGCGGGTGATGCGCGGGTCGTCGGCGATCTTGAAGGCGGGCTCGTCGAGCTTCTCGAGGTCGACCAGTTCGCCCAGCTGCTCCTCGGCCCCCTGGACCATCGTGCGGAACTTGAGCACCGTGAACGGCTTGCCGTCCTTGCCGACGCGACGCTGCCGGAACAGCACCGGCCGGCCCGAATCGATCAGGATCAGCAGCGCGATCGCCAGCAGCAGTGGAGAGAGCAGAGCGAGCAGCGCTCCCCCGATGGCCAGATCCACGCCGCGCTTCAGCGCCACGGTCGAGCGCGGCGGGTCGGAGAAGCGGAAGTCGAGGACGGGAAGCTCGGCCAGCCGGTTGAGCTCGATCCCGGGGCCGAGCAGGCCGAAGTGCTGGGGGAGGAAGGTGAGGGCCAGCCCGGCCGCCTTGCACTGCTCGATCAGCCGCTCGGCGGCCGGCTCGCTCATCTCCTGCTCGGTGACGATCACTCGCTCCACCGCCTGCTCGCGCGCGATCCGCGAGATGTCCGCGATCGAGCCGAGCCTCGGCAGTCCGGCTGGGGTCCCGCCGCCCTCTTCTCCGCGCGGGGAGAGAT
>DASSXC010000154.1:0-3191 GCA_035704205.1 Solirubrobacterales bacterium
GGTCCAGCTTGCGGCAGAGGTCGGCGAGCTGCCGCTTCTCCGCCTCATCGAGAACACCGAAGGCCTCGCGCACCCGCTCGGCGTGGGCCGGGAACGCGTGCGTCACGAGGTTGTAGCCCGGCTGAGTCAGGGCGACCGCGACCGCCCTCCGATCGCTCTCCAGACGGCTGCGGTTGACGAAGCCGCGGTTCTCCAGCGTGTCGAGCACCTCCGTGGCGGTGGCCTTGGAGGCACCCAGGCGGCGGCGCATCGTGCGCAGCTCGAGGCGTCCCCCCGCGCTGGTGAGGAGGACGAGCATGGTGAACCCGGTCGCCGAAACGCCGATCCTCTCCAGGTCCGCGGCGAGCCGCCGGGTCAGGTTGGCCTCGGCTCGCACCAACGCCTCCAGAGCACGATGAGCCAGCGGATCGATGGGGCGAATTGGCGTCGCCTCGTCGGTCACGGCTCATCAAGTTATGGCCCGCGGCGGACGTACGTACGATCAGGGTGTGCTGAAACGTGTCGCCGCTGCCCTCTTGGCCGGGGCGGCCATACTCATCGCGGGGTGCGGGAACAACCAGGACGACCAGGCGCCGGCCGTCTGCCTCCTCGGCAACGAGGCCTACCTCAAGGCCCTCGAGAAGGCTCCCGCGCCGGTTCTGCTCGGAGGCACGACGCCGATCTCCGACTGCCTGGTGCCGGAGCAGGAGGCAGGCCAGCTGGCCAGCATCGGCCAGGAGATGATCGTCGCCGCCACCAAGCTGAATGCTCAGGCGCGGCAGGACCCGGGCGGACCCGCATCCGTCCAGCTCGGCTACCTGATCGGGGCGGTCAGCAAGGGCGCGGACCCGATCCACGCCGACCTGGTCAGGCGCCTCAATGCCTCCGCCCGCTTCAGTCAGACGGGCGGGACGCTGCCGGCGAGCTTCGAGCGCGCCTTCGGCCGTGGCTACGCGGCCGGCCGGAGCTCCGGCTAGGTAGCCTCCCAGAGGATGGAGGCCAAGACGACCGATCAGCTCTGGGGCGGCGAGACCTCGAAGGCCGTGGAGAACTTCCAGATCTCCGGCCATCCGATTCCCGCCCCTGTGATCCACTGGCTCGGTCGCATCAAAGCGGCCGCGGCGCGCGCCAACGCGGAGCTCGGTGAGCTCGACCCGGACCTCGCGGAGCGGATCGCACAGGCGGGCGACGAGGTCGCCCACGGCGAGCACGACGAGCAGTTCCCGATCGACGTCTTCCAGACCGGCTCCGGGACCTCCTCGAACATGAACGCGAACGAAGTCATCGCCGAGCTCGCGGGCGACGAGGCCCATCCCAACGACCACGTTAACCGCGGCCAGTCCTCCAACGACGTCTTCCCCTCCGCCGTCCACCTCGCCTCTCTCGGCGAGGTTCATTCCGACCTGCTGCCCGCCCTCGACGAGCTGCGGGCGGCCCTCGAGCGCAAGGCCGACGAGTTCGCCGACCTCGTCAAGACGGGGCGTACCCACCTGATGGACGCCGTGCCGGTGACGCTCGGCCAGGAGTTCGCGGGCTACGCCACACAGATCCGGCTGGGAGCGGACCGGGTCCGCTCAACGCTCGGTCGCGTCGGTCAGATCCCGCTCGGCGGCACGGCGACCGGAACCGGGCTCAACACCCATCCCGAGTTCGCGGCCAAGGTCCGCGAGAAGCTCAGCGCCGACACCGGCCTCGACATCTCCGAGCCCGCCGACCCCTTCGAGGCACAGGCGAACCGGGATGCGCTGGTCGAGCTCTCCGGCGCACTGAAGACGGTGGCCGTCTCCATGATCAAGATCGCCAACGACCTCGCCCTGATGGGATCGGGGCCACGGGCGGGCCTGGCCGAGCTGCGCCTGCCGGAGCTCCAGAAGGGCTCATCGATCATGCCCGGCAAGGTCAACCCGGTGATCCCGGAGGTCGTGATCCAGGTATCGGACCAGGTGATCGGCAACGACGCCGCGATCACCATGGGCGGCAGCCAGGGTCAGTTCGAGCTCAATGTGCGAGTGCCCCTGATCGCGCGGAACCTGCTCGACTCGATCAAGCTGCTCGCGGCGGCGGCCCGCGCACTCGACGAGAAGTGCGTCAGCGGGATCGAGCCGAACGAGGAGATGCTCGAGCGCCATCGGGAGGCGAACCTGATCGTCGCCACCGCTCTCAATCCTCACATCGGCTACGACAAGGCGGGCGAGATCGTCAAGGAAGCGGCCGCTTCGAACCGCTCGATTCGCGAGGTGGCGAAGGAAATGGGGGTCTCGGACGAGATCCTCGATGAGGCGCTCGACCATCGCAAGATGGCGCACCCGCACGACTGACCCCGCTCGTCTCAAGCGTCCACCCCTGCCGGCCGATGGACCGGTATGCGACAGCGGGTGGCCATTGCACTCACGCCCGCGCTGCTGGCGGGATCGATCCTCGCCGGCTGTGCCGGCTTCGGCGACACGACGACCACGATCGTTGCGCCGAGCCCGGCGGCCCCCGGCGGCTCGGACCTGACCACCTACACCGGAACGACCGAGCAGGGTCTCCCCTTCGTCTTCGCCGCGACGCCGACGACGGTCGTCGAGCTCACCTTCGACTGGCGGGCTCCCTGCGCAGACGGGCACGTTCGCTCGAACTCGATTCGGCTGGGCGCCGCCTCCGTCCGGAACGGGTCCTTCTCGTTCGACAGCACCCTCGAAACGGGCGGCGTCACTCAGGTGGAGGGCCAGATCCAGGGCGATAACGCGTCCGGGACCTTCTCGCGCAGCAAGGGCACCTCATTCGGGATCGACTGCGCGGTCTCAGGTGTTCACTGGGACGCCCGCGCGGCCTCGGGGTCCGGCGAGAACTCCTGACGTTCGCGGCTCAGCGTCGCTTCTTCTTGCACTGCTGCGGCACGGTGCGGGGATGGGCGATTCGGCCAGGCGCTAGCCCTGGAAGGTGATCAGGCGCTCCTCGGTCAGCTCGCGTACCGCGTAGGCCGGGCCCTCTCTGGTGTTGCCCGAGTCCTTGACCCCTCCATATGGCATCTGGTCGGTGCGGAACGTCGGCACCTCGTTGATCAGCACGCCGCCGAACTCGAGCGTCTCGCCCGCCTTCTTGGCGTTGCCCACATCCCGGGTGAAGACGCCGGCCTGGAGGCCGTAGCGGGAGTCGTTCGCCATCTCGAGCGCCTCGCCGAAGGTCTTGAAGGTGTGGATCGTCGCCACCGGGCCGAAGATCTCGTC
>DASSXC010000155.1:0-2186 GCA_035704205.1 Solirubrobacterales bacterium
GAGCGGGGGGAGGGTGGGGGTGTCCCTCCTGCTCGCTGGGTTTTTCGCCCTGGAGTTGGCGGCCGTCCGAGGTCCGGGTCGGGGCGAAAAACGGACGCCGCTACGCAGGAGGGACACCCCCACCCTCCCCCTGACGGGCGCTTGGTTCCGGTTCACCCGGCTACGGAGGCGTTGAAGGCTCAGCGGATCCGGCAGTGGGTGGAGCAGGCGATTGGGTTGGTGGGAAATGTGCTGGAGCCGTTGCCCGTGGACTTACGGGTGCGCCGCAAGCTTGGGGGGGCTGCTGATGCGATCAAGGCGGTGCATTTTCCCGAGAGCGAAGAGGACGTTGAGGAGGCGCGGAAGCGACTCGCATTCGAAGAGTTGTTTCTCTACCAGGCACTTCTCACGACGCGGAAGCAGAGTCATCGCACAGCGCGGCCGGCGCCGAAGCTGGGGAAGCCCGGAGAGCTTGTTGGGCGCTGGATCGAGTCGTTGCCGTTTGAGCCGACGAAGGATCAGCTGAGAGCGTTCGATGAGATCGATGCGGATCTGGATTCCGGCGAGCCCATGCAGCGATTGCTCATGGGAGAGGTCGGGTCGGGGAAGACGGTTGTGGCGCTCTATTCGATGTTGCGGGCACTGGAAGCCGGGTTCCAAGCCGTGCTGATGGCGCCCACCGAGACGTTGGCTGAGCAGCACGCGATCACGTTGGGAAAGCTGCTGGCGGAAGAGGCGACGCCGTTTGCGCTGTTGACGGGGGCGACGCCGGCGGCTCGGCGGAAAGAGGCGCTGGATCGGCTCGCCACCGGCGAGCTTGGGCTGGTTGTGGGCACCCACGCGCTGATCGATCCGAAGGTCCGTTTCGCCCGGCTCGGTGTCGTGGTGGTTGATGAGCAGCACCGCTTCGGGGTCGAGCAGCGACGCGCTCTGGATGAGAAGAGGGTGGAGGGGATGGTGCCTCACGTGCTGCACATGACCGCTACGCCGATCCCGCGGACGCTTTCATTGACCGCCTACGGTGATCTTGATACGACGGCCCTGCACGAGCTGCCTGCCGGACGTCAGCCGGTCGAGACCCGCCTCGTCGAGGAGGGCGATCGTGCCGCCGCCTACGAGTTCCTGCGCGCCGAGCTGCGTGCTGGGCGGCAGGCCTTTGTCGTCTGCCCGCTGGTCGAGGAGTCGGAGAAAATCCAGGGGAAGGCGGCCGAGAAGGAGGCGGCGCGCCTGCGGGTGGAGGAGCTGGACGGCTTCTCGGTCGGCGTGATTCACGGCCAGATGCCGTCGGTGAAGAAGGCGGAGGCGATGGAGGCGTTTGCCTCCGGTGGCACCGACGTCCTCGTCGCGACGACGGTGATCGAGGTTGGGGTCGATGTGCCCAACGCGACGGTGATGGTCATCGAGGGCGCGGAGCGTTACGGCGTCTCCCAGCTTCACCAGCTTCGCGGCCGGGTCGGTCGCGGATCTCACTCCTCCCACTGCCTGCTCTTCCCCGAAGAGGCCGGGGGCATGGCACGGCGACGGCTCAAAGCGGTCGAGCGGGAGCGGGACGGCTTCAAGCTGGCCGAGGTCGACCTGGCGCTGCGCGGTGAGGGGGAGGTGCTGGGAACCCGCCAGCACGGCCTGCCGCGCTTCGCCATCGCCGAGCTGCCGGAGGAAACGCCGACGCTGGTGGCGGCGCGTGACGAGGTGCTGCGCCTGCTGGCCCGCCACGGGTCTCTGGGCGTGTTGGAGCTGGGACCCCTGCTCGACGCCGCCCACCGCCGCTTCGGCGCCGGCGCGTCGGACCCGATCCCACTATGAGGGTGATCGCTGGAGAGCTGAAGGGTCAGCGGCTGGTCGCGCCGCGGGGTTGGAAGGTGCGGCCTACCTCCGACCGGGTCCGCGAGGCGGTCTTCTCGGCGCTCGGCGATATCGATGGCGCCCGCGTCCTCGACCTCTACTGCGGGACGGGCGCTCTGGCGATAGAGGCGCTTTCGCGCGGCGCCGCGACCGCCACGCTGGTCGATCGCGACACCCGCCCGGCCTTGGGCAACGTCGAGCGGCTCGGACTCGGTGAGCGTGCCGATCTGGTGCGCGCAGACGCCGCGCGCTGGCTCGCCCGCTGGGACGACGCGGCGGAAACGCAACGCTTCGACCTCGTCTTCGTCGACGCCCCCTATAAACTCGCCGACCGCGTGGGGCAGGCACTGGACACACATCTGCCG
>DASSXC010000156.1:0-11807 GCA_035704205.1 Solirubrobacterales bacterium
GTGCCCCCCCCACCCCGCGACAGGACCCGCCCGCTGACCGCATGAGCCTTTAACCGAGCGTTCTCGACGACCTCGAACTCAGGATCGCCACCCGTCAGCTCTTCGACCCCAGGAACGACGATCTCGAACTCCACGCCAAGCTTGCGAAGAATCTCGCTCCTCTGAGGCGATCCGGATGCCAGAACCACGCTTGAGCTCATCAGCGGGATATGGGTAGGGGGTGGAGCGTCTTGCACTTTTTCGCGAGCAAACCGCCGGGCGACAGCAACAACCCGCGGCTCGAAAAAGTTAAGCGGAACCCCCTGCCCATGTCCCGCTGGCTACTGAAGCTCTGGGAACCAGATGCCGATCTCACGCTCGGCCGACTCGTCGGAGTCCGAGCCGTGGACCATGTTGAAGGTCACCTCGAGCGCGTAGTCGCCGCGGATCGAGCCGGGCGCCGCCTCGACCGGATTGGTCGCCCCGATCACCTGGCGAGCGGCGGCGACGGCTTCAGTGCCTTCCATGACCATCGCCACGAGCGTGCCGCCGGTGATGAACTCGACCAGCTCGCCGAAGAAGGGCTTCTCGGTGTGCTCGGCGTAGTGCTCGCCGGCGATCTGCTCGGAAGCGAGCATCGTCTTCAGCGCCGCGATCCGCAGGCCCTTGCGCTCGAAACGTGCGATCACCTCGCCGCTGAGGGCGCGCTCGAAGGCATCAGGCTTGACGAGGATCAGGGTCCGGCTCACGGCTGGGGCTCCTTTGCTGTCGTTTTGGTTTGGGGGGCTCTTGGGGCGCTTCGCGTTGCGGCTCCTTCCGCGTGGTGGCGGTCGGTTTCTTACGCGGCGCCGCTTTTCGCTCCTCATCTGGCGGCGCCGCACGTCCCTCGCGTTTACGGCGCGGGCGCTCGCCGCCGCGCAGGGGGTCCTCGCAGTACGGGCAGAGCGCCCATTTCGGGTCCACGGGTCGACTGCAGCTCGGGCAGGGGTGCTTGAGGCGGCGCTGGCAATCGGGGCAGCGGAGGAAGTTCTTCTCGACCGGGTATCCGCAGCCCGGACAGGAGTGCTCGGTCAGCTGGCGCACCCGCAGCTCCGCGGCCCTGATCTCGAGCTCGCGTTCGTGGGCGTCCTCGAGGAACTCCGGCGGGCGCACGATCGCGTAGATCGCCGTGCCGAGGTAGGGGATGAAGGAGGCGAGCGTCGCGCAGCCGATCAGGAAGGGGTCGGAGATGCGGCGCTTGGCGTCGAGGTAGGTGTAGACGATCAGCGCCAACCAGACGACGACCAGTCCCAGGATGAGCAGGTTGACGACCAGGTTGAGGCCGTTGTTATTGATCCCGAAGGTCGCGATTGCCATGGCTGGGGGTGCCCGCTGGGGAGCGCGGTGAGTTTACTTCGCCGCCTGGGTCGCTAACCCTGTCGTGGGATCGATGTTCGCGCTTCGCTCCCGGCGCGAAGAATCAGATATGCACGCCTGGTCGCTCCGCGCTTAAAGAAAAAGGCTGCCGAACAGGTAGCCGAGGCCGAAGAAGACGAGGATCACCGCGGCGACGACCGCGGCGACCAGGGCCATCATCGAGAGCAGTTCGGAGCCGGCGCTTTTGGAGGTCATCTCCGGACCAATCCTCGCATAGTCACAGCGCGGCGCGAGCCGGCGCGAGCGCGTAATGCGAGCCGGTGACGAGGAGGACACCGCCGATCTCGAGCGCGAGCTCCCGCCCCCGCGCCACCGCGGCGGCGAAGTCAACCACGGCCTCGGCAACCACCCCCACAGCACCACAGACGCCAGCAAGCTCATCGGCCCCAAACCCCCGCCGATGGGCCGCAAAGTGTCCTATTTGTCCACTTTGAGGCCCATCGGCAGACGCGCTGGGGAGCTCGGTGCAGACGGCTTGCGTCAGGACCGGTTTGAGCACCTCGATCATCGCTCGTGCGTCCTTGTCGGCTAGAACCGCAAGGACCGCGACTACCGGGTGGCCGGCGGCTAGACCCGGGATCGCCTCGGCAAGGGCCCTTGCGCCGTCGGGGTTGTGCGCGGCGTCGAGGTACGTCGGCGGTTCGTTGCCGATCCGCTCCAACCGACCTGGGATCTCGACCGTCGCCGCGACGTCGGCGACGCACCCGCGATCGAGCCCACCGAGGAAAGCCTCAGCCGCGGCACAGGCAACGGCGAAATTGCGACGCTGGAAACCCCCGGCGGCACGAAGGCCCACCCGACCTGCATCGAGGCCCAAATAGGGCCTCGATGCAGGTCGGGTCGAGGTTGGGTCTTCCGGCGCGACGATCAGCCTGGCGCCACGCTCGGCAGCCGTCCGCTCGGCCAATGCGGCTACCGCCGGGCTCACGCGACCGAGCACCAGGATCGAGTGATCGCGCAGCACGGCCAGCTTCTCGGCGGCGATCTCCTCCTCCCTCTCCCCCAGCCACTGTGTGTGGTCGAGACCGACCGAGGTCAGCACGGTGACCTTGGAGGGGATCGTGTTGGTGGCATCCAACCTCCCTCCCAATCCGGCCTCTATGACGGCGGCCGCGACCCTGGCGTCGGCCAGAGCGACGAAAGATGCCGCGGTGGCGAACTCGAACTGGGTCACCGCCTCCCCCTCGGGCAAGCCACGATTGACGGCCTCGGCGGCCTGCGCGGTGCGCTCGACCGCGGTGGCGAATTCAGCCTCGCCGATCTCCTCGCCGTGCACGAGGGTCCGTTCGGCCCAGCGCGCCGCATGCGGGGAAACGCAGGCGCCGGCAGATACCCCATGCGCCTCGAGCAGCGCCGCGACCATCCGCGTCACCGAGGACTTGCCGTTGGTGCCGACGACGTGGATCGAGGCGAATCGATGCTGCGGCAGGCCGAGCAACGTGCTCAGGGCCCGCATCCGCTCGAGGCCGAGCTTCCAGCCGATCGGCTCGAGCGAGTCGAGGTAGGACTCGGGGTCTATTCCGATAGCTCCTCGAGCTCGGCGCGATAGCGCACGAGCTTCTGACGCTCTTCCTCGACCACCTCGGCTGGTGCTCGGTCGACGAACTTCTCGTTGCCGAGTTTGCCCTCGGCCCGGGCGACCTCGGAGCGCAGCTCCTTGCGGCGTGCCTCGAGCCGGGCGGCGACGGCCTCGGCGTCGATCTCGGCCGAGGCGAGGATCTTCACCGAGCCCACCGCCGCGATCGGGTCGCCGCCGTCCCCGCGCGACGGAGCGGAGGGAGCGTCCATATCTGACTCTTCGCGACCGGAGCGGAGCCGCGCATTTGCATCCACAAACTCGCAGCGGGCGAGGCGGCCGACGAACTCCGGCGGGGCGGCGCCCTCGGCGCGAGCGGACAGCACCGTCGCCGCCGGCGCCTCGACCAGGTCCCGCCAGGCGCGCAGGCGGCCGGTCAGCTCGATCCCGTCGCGCACCTCCCGCTCGGCCGCGGGGTCGAGCAGCGACTCGTCGGCCTCGGGGAAGGAGTGGACGGCCAGATGACCCTGGCGCGCGGGGTGGTAGGACCAGATCTCCTCGCTGACGAAGGGCATGATCGGGTGCAGCAGCGCCAGGATCCGCTCCAGGGTCCAGAGCAGAGTCGCCGACACCTCCGCCTCCCCCTCGTAGAGCCGCGGCTTGACGATCTCCAGGTACCAGTCGCAGAGCTCCGACCAGAAGAAGGCGTATGCCTCCTGGGTGGCGTGGGCGAAGTCGTATTCCTCCAGCTTCGCCGTGACCGAGGCGATCGTCGCCTCGAGGCGGGAGAGCAGCCAGCGGTCCTCGACGCTCACGGGTCGGGGAGCCGCCTCGACCTCGGCGACGTTGAGGAGGATCAGGCGGCTGGCGTTCCAGAGCTTGTTGGCGAGGTCTGCGCCCTGCTGGACCTTGGCGTCGGAGAAGCGCACGTCCTGGGTCGAGGACATCGCCAGGAGGCCGAAGCGCAGCGCGTCCGCCCCGTGCTCGTCGATTTCCTCCAGCGGGTCGATGCCGGTGCCGAGGCTCTTCGACATCCGCCGCCCGTCGCGGGCCTGGATCACCGAGTGGACGTAGACGTCGCGGAAGGGAACGTCGCCGGCGAACTCGATCCCGGTCATGATCATCCGCGCCACCCAGAGAAAGAGGATCTCGCGCGCCGTGGTGAGGAAGCTGGTCGGGTAGAAGGCGCGCAGCTCGGGCGTGTCCTCGGGCCAGCCCAGGGTGGCGAAGGGCCAGAGCGCCGAGCTGAACCAGGTGTCGAGCACGTCCTCCTCCTGGCGCAGCGGGCCGCCGCAGGCGCCGCAGCGCTCCGGTGCCTCCTCGGCGACGATCGTCTCCTCGCAGGCGTCGCAGTACCAGACCGGGATCCGGTGGCCCCACCAGAGCTGACGCGAGATGCACCAGGGCCGGATCTCGCGCATCCAGTCGAGGTAGACGCGCTTCCACTGCGGCGGCGTTATCCGCACCTCTTCGCGTTCGACCACGTCGATCGCGGGCGCGGCGAGCTCGTCCATGCGGCAGAACCACTGCAGCGAGATCAGCGGCTCGATGCGGGCGCCGGAGCGCTCCGAGAAGGGGACCGAGTGGACGTAGGGCTCCTCGTCGCGCAGCCTGCCCTCCTCGCGCAGGGCGACGACCACGGCCTCGCCGGCATCGGCGGCGGCCATGCCGGCAAAGCGCTCGCCGGCCTCCTCGTTCATCCGCCCGTCGGGGCCGATCACGCCGATCTCCTCCAGTCCGTGCCGGCGGCCGATCTCGAAGTCGTTGGGGTCGTGGCCGGGGGTGACCTTGAGCGCACCGGTGCCGAACTCGGGGTCGACGTGCTCGTCGGCGACGATCGGCAGGCGGCGCCCGACCAGCGGCAGGACGCAGTGCTTCCCGCTCAGGTCGGCGTGGCGCGCGTCGTCGGGGTTCACGGCGACGGCGGTGTCGGCGAGCATCGTTTCCGGGCGAACGGTCGCGACGGTCAGCACGCGGTCGGAGCCCTCGACCGGGTAGTCGATCGAGTAGAGCGTGTCCTCGACCTCGCGGTTTTCGACCTCGAGGTCGGAGATCGCCGAGTGCGAGCCCGGGTCCCAGTTGACCATGTAGTTGTCGCGGTAGATGTAGCCCTTGTCGTAGAGCAGCTTGAAGACGCGGTAGACGGCGCGGACGTAGCCCTCGTCGAGAGTGAATCGCTCGTTCTCGTAGTCGAGCGAGGCGCCGAGCCGCTTGTACTGCTCGACGATGCGCGAGCCGTACTCCTCTTTCCAGGCCCAGACGCGCTCGACGAAGGCCTCGCGGCCGAGCTCGTGGCGCGAGACGCCTTCCTCCGCCAGGCCTTTCTCGACCACCGCCTGGGTGGCGATGCCGGCGTGATCGGTGCCCAGCGTCCAGAGCGTGTTTCGCCCCCGCATCCGGTTCATACGCACCAGCGCGTCCTGCATCGAGCCGTTCAACGCATGCCCCATATGGAGCACGCCGGTGACGTTCGGCGGCGGAATCGCCACCGAGTAGTTCTCCGCCGGATCGCCCCCAGCCTCAGGGTGGAAGTACCCGCCCTCGATCCACTCAGCGAAGATCCGCGCCTCGACCTCGGCCGGCTCGTAGCGGGTCGTCCCTTCAAGCTTCTTTCTGCGAGCCGGATCCACGTCGCGAGTCTAGATATCTGTCTTGCCGCGGGAGGGGTCGGGTGCCCCTCTCTGAGCCTCCCCCCGGCACCGCGGAGTGGTTCTAGCCGCGGAGCGGCACCGAATTACACCCGCCGAAGGCGGGTGTTAGGCGAAAGAGGGGGGCACCCGACCCCTCCCCGCTCTACGCGGTTTCCTCGTCGAGCCCCTCGTCCGCCGGCCCGATGTCCTGCTGAGCCGCCTCGGTGACCAAGGTCGGTCGCCGTCCCTGGACGATCGTCTCCCGGGTCACCACGCACTTGGTCACGTCGCGACGAGAGGGCAGCTCGAACTGGACGTCGAGCAGCGTCTCCTCGAGGATCGAGCGCAGGCCGCGGGCACCGGTTTCGCGCTCGAGCGCCTTCTCGGCGATCGCCTCGAGGCTGTCCTCGGAGAAGACCAGCTCGATGTCGTCGAAGTCGAAGAAGCGCTGGAACTGCCGGGTCAGGGCGTGCTTGGGCTCGGTCAGGATCGTGATCAGGTCGTCGCGGTTGAGCTGGTGGATCGCGGCGACCACCGGCAGGCGACCGATGAACTCGGGGATCAGGCCGTATTCGATCAGGTCCTCGGGCAGCACCTGCTCGAACCACTCGCCCTTGTCCTTCGTCTCACGCGAGGAAATCGCCGCGCCGAAGCCGACCCCCCGGTCCCCCACGCGATTCTCGATCACCTTGTCGAGCTCGGCGAAGGAGCCGCCGCAGACGAAGAGGATGTTCGTCGTGTCGATCGTGAGGAACTCCTGGTGGGGGTGCTTGCGCCCGCCCTGCGGCGGCACCGAAGCTGTCGTCCCCTCGAGGATCTTCAGGAGCGCCTGCTGCACGCCTTCGCCGGAGACGTCGCGGGTGATCGACGGGTTGTCGGCTTTGCGCGCGATCTTGTCGATCTCGTCGATGTAGATGATCCCGGTCTCCGCCTTTTTGACGTCGTAGTCGGCGGCCTGGATCAGCTTCAGGAGGATGTTCTCGACGTCCTCGCCGACGTAGCCGGCCTCGGTCAGCGCGGTCGCGTCGGCGATCGCGAAGGGGACGTTGAGGATGCGGGCCAGGGTCTGGGCGAGCAGCGTCTTGCCGCAGCCGGTCGGCCCGAGCAGGAGGATGTTCGACTTCTGCAGCTCGACCTCGGGGTCCTCGCCCCCCGACGCCATCTGCACCCGCTTGTAATGGTTGTAGACGGCGACGGAGAGAGCCCGCTTGGCGGCCTCCTGGCCGACCACGTACTCCTCGAGGATCTCGTGGATCTCGCGCGGTTTCGGCAGGTTCTCCAGTTCGACGCCGCCGCTGGGCGGGGTCAACTCCTCGTCGATGATCTCGTTGCAGAGGTCGATGCACTCGTCGCAGATGTAGACGCCGGGGCCGGCGATCAGCTTTTTGACCTGGCGCTGCGACTTGCCGCAGAAGCTGCAGAGGAGCTGCTCGTTCGAATCGGTGGGACGTGCCAAAGCGAAATCCCCTCCTTGGGGGCGGTAGTTGCCTACCGGCGTCGCGGCCCCAAAATCTTAGAGGGGGCGGCAACCCGGCCTGTCGCTGCCCGTCGTTTACGGCGCACATGTCAGTGTCCCTCCCCGTGAGCGCTCCCTTGCGGCCAAGCGCTACCTTGGTCGCCGTGCCCGCCGCGGTCCGCATCGAGCCGGTCTCCGCACCGCAACTGGAGACGCTGCTGCCGATGATCGCCGCCTACCAGCGCTTCTACGAAGTCGAGGAGATCGACGAGGGGCGCAACCGCGCCTTCTTCTCACGCTTCCTCGCCCCCGGCGAGGAAGGGATGCTGCTCGGCGCCTGGCGCGGCGAGGAGCTGGTCGGCTACGCCTGCCTCTTCTGGCATTTCACCTCGCTCGTCCCGGCGGAGACGGTCCTGCTGAACGACCTCTACGTCGCCGAGGGCCAGCGCGGCGAGGGCATCGGCCGCGCCCTGATCGACGCCAGCGCCCAAGTCGCCCGCGAGCGTGGCGCCCACCACCTCGAGTGGGCCACCCAGCCCGACAACGAGACCGCCCAGCGCCTCTACGACTCGACCGGAGCGGAGCGCAGCGAGTGGGTCGAGTACGAGTTGGAGCTTTGAGCAAAGACCTTCCAGCGGTTTAGAGCCGGCGCGGGGTCGATCGGGCGCCCGTTTTCGTGGAGCTCGAAGTGGAGGTGGCAGCCGATGGTGCGGGCGTTGCCGGTCTTACCAACTGAGCCGACTCGCTGGCCGGCCCAGACCGAGTCGCCGCGGTGGACTGGGCTCGGCCGGATCAGGTGGGCGTAGAAGTAGCTGCGCTGCTCGCCTTGGCCATGGATTAGGAGGTAGTTGCCGTAGAGGACCGGGTCGTAGCCGGCGCGCAGGACGCGGCCGGTTGCGGCGGCCAGCAAGGGCGTGCGGCAGGCGGCGACGATGTCGAAGCCTTCGTGGACGCGCCCGCCGCTGCGCGGAGCACCGAACTCGCCTATATAGCCGCGGGTCCAGTGGCGTCCCTGGACCGGGAAGACGTGGGAGCGGAATTCCGTGCCGCCGGCGGACCGCGCCGGTGCGAAGGTGGGTATCGCGAGCAGGAAGGCCAGCCCCGCCATGACCGCGACAGCGCGGAGGCGGAAGTCAGAGCGAGGACTCAGTGGTGCTCGATGACCCGGTCGACGATGCTGTACTCCTTCGCCTCCTCCGCGGTCATGAAGTAGTCGCGATCGGTGTCGTTCGTGACTTTGTCGAAGGGCTGATTCGTGTGCTTGGCGATGATCTCGTCGAGGCGGCGGCGGGTGTCGATGATCTCTTTGGCGTGGATCTCGATGTCGGCCGCCTGGCCCTGGAAGCCGGCGGAGACCTGGTGGATGAGGATCTTCGAGTTGGGCAGCGCCATCCGCTTGCCGGCCGCACCGCCGGCCAGCAGCAGGGCGCCCATGCTCATCGCGATGCCGACGCAGATCGTCTGCACGTCGGGCTTGATGAACTGCATCGTGTCGTAGATCGCCAGGCCGGCGTAGACGTCGCCGCCGGGGGAGTTGACGTAGATGCTGATGTCCTTGTCGGGATCCTCGGACTCGAGGTGGAGAAGCTGGGCGACGATCAGGTTGGCGATTTCCTGATTCACCTGCGTGCCGAGGAAGATGATCCGCTCGTTCAGCAGGCGCGAGTAGATGTCGAAGGAGCGCTCGCCGCGCGAGGTCTGCTCGACCACCATCGGGACCAAAGGACTCATGGCCGGGCACTCTATAGAAGGGCGCTGGCGGACTCCTCGCGCGACTCGAACCCGACGGAGGACCGCAGGCGTTGCTCTAGGAATCGTCGCCTGGGGTCCAGAGAGAGCCGGCCTCTTTGCGCTCCTTCTCCGGCGTCCAGATCTGCTCGCGCGCCTCGGCCTGCTCGAGCGGGATCGGCTCGGCCGCCTCGGCGACCAGGTCGATCGCCTTGCGGAAGCGGATGTCGTCGCGGATCATCGTGTCGCGACCGCTCTCGCGCAGGCGGGCGAGCAGCTTCTCGGGGGTGGTCCGCTCGTGTTCGGCGCTGTGCGCGAGCGCCTCGACCATCTCCTCCTCGGAGACCTCGATCTCCTCGGCGTCGGCGATCGCCGCCAGCACCGCCTCGCGCTTCAGCTCGGCTTCCGCCTCGGGGCGTGACTCCTCGATCACCTGCTCGCGGGTTTTACCCTGCATCTGGAGGAAGGCGTCCGGGGTCATGCCGCGCCCGGCGAGCTGGCGTTCGACCCGCTCCCAGCGCTCGGCCGCACGGGCGGTGGCCAGCTCCTCCGGCAGGTCCAGCTTGGCCTCGGCGACGGCGGCGTCGATCGCCGCGACGCGGAAGTCCTGCTCAGCCCGTTCGCCGACCGCCTCGGCGAGACGCTTGGCGATGTCCTCGCGCAGCTCGTCCAGGGTGTCGAACTCGGATGCCTCGGAGGCAAAGTCGTCGTCGAGCTCGGGCAGGATCTTCTCCCGCACCTCCTTCACCTCGACCGTGAAGACGGCGTCTTCGCCGGCGAGCTGCTCCGCCTGGTAATCGTCCGGGAAGGTGACCTCGACCTTGCGCGTCTCCCCCGCGCCGGCGTCCTTCAGCTGCTCCTCGAAGCCCTCGATCAGCTGGCCGCCACCGAGCTCCAGCAGGTAGTCGCTCGCCTTGCCGCCCTCGAAGGCTTTGCCGTCGAGCAGGCCCTCGAAGTCGACCAGCAGCACGTCCCCCTCGGCGGCGGTGCGCTCGACCGGCTCCAGCTTGGCGAAGCCCTCGCGCAGCCGCTCGATCTCACGGTCGACGAATTCGACCGGTGGCTCGGGCTCGGCCTTGCCCACCTCCAAACCCCTGTACTCGCCGAGCTCGGCCCTGGGCCTGACGCCGATCTCGAACTTGAAGCTGAGCGGCTGGCCCTCCGCCTCCGGGGTCGTGACGACCTCGACGCTGGGATCTCCGACGGGCGCGATCCCGGAGCCGAGCAGGGCCCGTTCGTACCACTCCGGCAGCGCCTCGCGGATCGCCTCCTCCAGGACGGCGGCGAAACCGACCCGCTGAATCACCAGCGAGGGCGGCGCCTTGCCCTTGCGGAAGCCCGGCATGCGCATCTCCCGCGCCAGGGCACGGGCCGCGCGACCGATCGCGCGATCGACGTCGGCCGCCGGTACCTCGACCTCGACGCTGACGCGCGAGCTGGGGAGCTCTGAAACGGTGGATTCCATCGAGCGCGAGACCCTAGACGATGATGCGTGAAGCATTGTTGACCCCAGCGGGGGCACAAAGCTTCATTACGCGGAAGTGCGCCGCAGGAGGCCGCGGCGCACGGCGATGGCGAAGTCGATCGCGAACGCCACGCCGCGACCCAGCGGTCCGGTCACCAGCCACGCTTTCGCTCTACTCGTCATCGGCGTATTCCAGCAGGGACGAGTCGACCAGCCACTCGACCGGGGCGCGGTCGTCGGTGTAGACCTCGCCGCCGGGCAGGCGGGGGACCAGATTCCTCGCTGCCATGCGGGCCGGACCCTGCAGCTCGACCGGCAACGCGCGCGAGTTGCCGCGCAAGCGGGCTGGGCCAAACGGCCCGTCGCCGGCGACCAGCAGGGTGTTGGTCGGCTCGATCGGGTAGCGGAGGACGCGCGGGAAGGCGGCTGCCATCGTCCTGCCCAACACCCGCTCGAGCTCGTCGCTGCCCTCCGGGTGGCCGACGTTGACGATGACCAGGCCGCCGGGCGCCAGGCGGTCCCGCGCCAGCTCGAAGAACTCGCGGGTCGCCAGGTAGAAGGGGATGTAGGGCTGGCGGTAGGCGTCGACCATGATCGCGTCGTAGCCCCCGGCGGAGCGCTCCAGCCAGGGACGGGCGTCCTCGGCGAAGACCCGCATGCGGGGGTTGTGCAGATCGAAGTAGCGGCGCCCGAGCTCGGTCAGCTCGGGGTCGATCTCGACGGCGTCGACGGCCGTGCGCGGGAAGAAGTGGCCATAGGCCCGCGCCACCGTCCCCGCGGCGTTGCCGAGAATCGCGATCCGCGAGGATCCGACCTGCATCGAGGCCCTATTTGGGCCTCGATGCAGGTCGGATGGGGTGGTGGCGGCGAAGGGGAGGTACAGGTGGCCGTCCCAGTAGTCGCCGGTCAGGTAGGTGCCGGGGCGGTAGAGGGAGTGGACGGCTTGGCCCTCGTTCAGCTCCAGGGCGCGTGAGCCGTCGGGCCGTTCGACCACGCGCGCGTACTGGTGCGTCGTCTCGGCCTCGTACAGCACCCTTCCGGTGTCGGCTGCCTTGATCGTGCCAACCGGGATCAGCAGCGCGAGGGCCAGGGCCGCGGGCACCGGCGCGAGGCGCCAACCGAGGCCAACGGCGCCGACGAGGCCCAAAGCCAGCGCGAAGACGAGGAAGGTTCGCTGCGTTCCCAGCAGCGGGATGAGGAGCAGCGCGGCGACCATCGTCCCGAACAGCGAGCCGGTGGTGGAGATCGCGTAGAGCCTCCCCACCACCTCGCCCGAGCGGGCTGGATCGCCGACCGCGAGGCGAACGGCCCAGGGCGAGGCGGCGCCGAGCAGGGTGACCGGCACCGCCACCAGCACCAGCACGCCGAAGAGGGAACCGGCGAAGCCGCCGACCGAGACGGTGTCGAAGGCGTCGACCGAGAAGCCCAGGAAGGGACGGGCGGCGAAGGGGACGGCGGCGATCAGCACCGCCGCCGCGAGCACCAGAAAGCAGAGGCCGCGCATATGCGGATGGCGGTCCGCGTAGCGACCGCCGAGCCAGTACCCGACCGAGAGGGCGACCAGGACGACGCCGATCGTGTTTGCCCAGACGATCGTCGAGGCGCCGAAGTAGGGCG
>DASSXC010000157.1:0-4256 GCA_035704205.1 Solirubrobacterales bacterium
CACCAGAGTTCTCGTTGGCTAGACAGGCAAAGTCGGAGACTCCATTTCGGTAAATGTCGCGATTTGAGTCAAGAAAATACTTCTCTGGGTCAGACTTCTGCACGTACATGCCGTGTTGTCCCTTGAAATTGAGACCACGGATGAAGTCGATCTCTCCTAGGACTGAGCATTGATATGGACGGATGGCATGGCTGATCAAGAAGGAGAACCAAGTCATCACCGTGAGGTGGGACGGGACCACTCTGACCCGCGCTTCGATTCGCTTTACGATCTGGGCGAGGTTTTCCTGGGTATAGGTGGTGATCAGGGTCCGTTTGCCAGGGTCTTCGAGAGCGCGCTCGATAACCGTCTCGGTCTTGCGCGAGCCGGCCGCGGCGATGATCGCCAAGTTCTTAGGCAACCGCCGCCTCGATATAAGACGGCATCGTGATCTTCTTTTTGGCCTCTAGGATTTGCAGCGCACAGGTCGTCTTGTTGTCCTTCATGTAGCTCGCTAGCGCCTCCTCGGTTTCGTAGTTCTTCTCGAAGATCTCGTTCAAGGCGTCGAGGCCGTTCGCCGCTAGCAGCTGGGGCTCAAGCGTTGGGCCCTGGTCGGGGTCAGAGACGTGCAGCGAGATTTCCTCGATTTGCTTGTAAGGGGCATAGCGCTCCTCCACTTCGGCCACCGTCTTGCCATCGTTGTCAAGAACCACTTGGACCCGCTTTCCGAGCGGCTTGGCGATCTCGAGAAAACGAGTGGCAGAGAGACCGCGAACGCTGATCACGTCAACACCCTCTTCAATTGGCAGCTTGCCGTGGGCGTCCTTATATGCCCGTTGGATG
This sequence comes from Solirubrobacterales bacterium, assembly GCA_035704205.1. GTDB lineage: Bacteria > Actinomycetota > Thermoleophilia > Solirubrobacterales > 70-9 > VRUE01. The sequence continues at coordinate 823 of DASSXC010000157.1, forward strand.
ACGAGCTCATCCGAGGGACCCTCGACCAAGATGACCCGTTTGGCAAGGACTACCCTGAGAGTGTCGTAGCCGGGGAGCTTCTTGAAGTAGGCGAGCGTGGAGGGGTCTAGATTGGTTAGCCGGAAGGGTTTGGCGTTGTCGCCTAGGAGGGCGAGGTTGTCGAGGCCAAGCTTGTTGATGACGAATGAGCTGTGGGTGCTGAGAAATACCTGCCTACCCTTGCAGCGCTCCCGAATCTTCTCGACGAGTACATTCAGGGAGGCGGGCGATTGGTGGTTCTCTGGCTCCTCGATAAGGACGACGTGGGTCTTGTCCAAACTTTTGTAGAGCGCCAAGAGGATCTTCAGCATGCTCTGACCACCACCGCCGATGAACTGCAGCGGCAGGTTGTCGAGATGGGGTACCAAGCTGCTCTCCCATGAGGCACCCTGGGAAACGTCAATCGAGAGCGACAGGTTCTTGTTGGTGACCTCTTTCTGGGTTTCCCCCAGCTTCTCGTTAATCGCTGCAATCGCGGGATCCTCGGAGAATGCCTCGCGAAGGCTGCGGTAGACTCGGCTGAGCTCGACTCGATCGCCTGCCTCGAGTTGCTCATCGATCGTCTTTTGCAGGTAATAGTCGGCGCCCGCATGAAGGCGCAGAGCGGAGGCGTCAATCAAAGACGCATTCACGGGGACCGAGCGACGCACGATTGAGTTTCCACCGAAGGTGATCCATTCCGTGTCGAAGTACTCAGTTGGAACTAGGGTCACCGGTCCATCGCCTTCGATGAACTTCTTGTACTCGGCCGAGTAGTTGAGGTTGAATGCTGCACGGACCCGTAGGCCCGGAACGTTTTCTTTTAGATGGTTGTTTTCGCCCTTGAGATCTGCAAACTCGTCGCGATCTTCGAGGAAAAGCTCAATCAGGATTTCGGGTGGCGGGACCGCTTGTTCACCGGCCGCAAGCGCCGCAACGTATGCGTTCTTGGCGTCTTGGTTAATCAGGTGGGGCGAGAGCTCGTAGGCGAAAGGTCGACCCCTGAAGCGCAAAGTAAGGGCCAGGTTGATTGCCTCGAGAAGCGTGGTCTTGCCAATGTCGTTGTCGCCCACGATGATGTTGAGGCCGTCGCGGAAATCGAGATCGAACTTGCGAAACGCACGAAAGTTCTCTATATGGATCTTGGCCAGCAATCGACCCCTTGCCTCACCCGTGCTCACTAGTTGAAGCGAGCACGTTCTTTCCCCGCCATTGCGGGATCACCCTAGCGTTATCTGGGTACAGCTGGGTATAAGCGGAGCTTCAGACAGTCGGCAACTTCGGCGGATTCGATTGCGCACCGAAAGCTAGTCTTGGGATATGGCGAAAAGGACGAAGGTTTCGGGTGGGCGGGGCAGCAGGCCGGCGCGGGCGGACGTAGCAGGCGGCGGGGCGAACGATTCGGCCTTGACGGTCATAACCGAGCGGCAGCCCTGGTTTACGCCGGAGACGCTTGCCGCCTACCTGCAGGTCTCGGACCGGCAGGTGCGCAATTGGGTCAGCGAGGGGCTCCTGGTTTCCTACGAGATCGGTAGTTCCCGTCGCTTTGATCCCGCTGATGTGGATGCCTTCGTGGCTCAATTTCGGGATGAAGGCAAGCCGAAGCGGTAGGTCAGGCCGAAGACCTCGAGAGGTCAACGCCTGAGAATGCCTTGCCGACGAGCTCTCGCTCGTTGTCGTTGGGTTCGTAGTCGGTGTAGATCTGGGTCGTCTTCAGGTCAGCGTGGCCCATCCACTCCTGCAGCTTGCGTGGGGCGGCGCCCTCGGCGGCCATCCTGGTTCCGAAGGTGTGGCGGAGGTCGTGAAAGCGAATCGGTCGCACGCCGGCGGCGACGAAAGCCTTCTTGAATCGCCTGCCCAGGTCCGAGTGGTCGAGCACGGTGCCCTTCTCGGGGTGGGCGAAGACCAGATCGTCGTCTGCTCGATACGCGGAGCGCTCGAAGTGGCGGCGCAGCTCGTCAGCCACCTGATCGGCGAGGGGGACCGACCGGGAGCCGCGGCGGGACTTGGGCGTGACCCAGTGGCCGCGTACGTAGTTGCGGCGCACGCGGATCTTGCCTGCGTCCCAATCGACGTCGAGCCAGCGCAGAGCGAGCAGCTCGCCCTGGCGCAGCCCCGTCATCGCGGCGGTCAGGAAGAGAGCGTGGTCGGTGGGCCCGAATGGCTTGGCGTGCAGGTCGACTGCGCGGAGAAGGTCGGCCAGCTCGGCTTGGTTCAGGAAGCGGATATCCGTACTTGGCTTCACGACTGGCGGGTCGACGAGCTCGCATGGATTCTCACGGCACCACCGTTTCCTCTTGCCGAAGACGAAGATCTGGTTGAGGAGCTTGAACGCGTTGGCGATCGTCTTGGGCGCCTTGCCGTCGTTGCGCATCCTTGTCAGGAGTGCTTCGACTTGCTCCGGGCCGACGGCGTGCAAGCGCAGCTCGCCGAGTGGCGGCCGGCAGAGATGCGTTCTGAGCGCCGAGTCATAGGTGCCGAGGGTCGTCGGCTTCAGGCCCTTCGCCTCGAGATGCCGCAGAAGGCGCTCACCGGCCTCGGCGACCGTGATCTCGGCACCGGCATACTTCGGCTGCTCGGCATCGATCAGCTTCCGCAGCGCTTGCTCGGCTTCGCGACGGGTCAGCCCTTCTTCGCCGCCGCGGGTGCGTATCGGTCCGATCTTGCGGTTGGGGCGGCTGGTGCCGTTATGCCAGCGCCCGTACCACCACTCTCGACTATGGGCATCGGTGCGGCGATAGAGCGTGCCGGTGCCGTAGCTGCGGCGACTAACGCCCATGTTGGCCCTCTTGCTGGCGCGCAGCGGCGCTGCGCTGCTCCTCGATCCAGCGTTCGATGTCCCGCTCAGCGAAACGCCGATAGCGACCGCAGCGCACCGAGGGCAGGGCACCGCAGCGGGCGGCGCGATAGACCCAGCTCCTCGGCACGCCCAATTGCTCGGCTACGTAGTCGGCATCTCGCAGACGTTCGGTCATGCTCTATGCACGAATGAGCGCGGTCGCGCGCCACTCTTCCCGGCCTCCGCCGCATGGCGAAAGGCGCTCGCCGCTCCACTCGTCTCCCAAATTGGTCCGAGAACGGTCCGAAGAGGCTCTGGAGCAGCGACTTCTGCGCCGCGGTCCACGGCGCGGAAGTCGCTAATTTCCAGGGGCTTGGTAATGCGGCTGAGAGGATTCGAACCTCCACGTCCCGTTAGGGACACAAGGCCCTCAACCTTGCGCGTCTACCAGTTCCGCCACAGGCGCGGGACGGAGGATTATAGAGGCGGGCCTGCGGGCCCCATTCGCGGTTGATGCCGTCCTGAGGGGCCGCTACTCTTACGAACATGTGTTCGACAACTCCACCGGTTTCCCCCACAGAGAGGACCAAGACCGATGGTTGAGCTGAAACTGACGAAGCGCCAGCAAGAGATATTC
>DASSXC010000158.1:0-7425 GCA_035704205.1 Solirubrobacterales bacterium
CACGGCGGCACTGGTTGCGCTGGCTCCGTTGGCCTTCGTCGACGACCGCGGCGATCTCGACCTGCTCGACCCTGAACTGCGGCGCTGGTTGCCCTACCTGATCGGTGTCGCCTTCCTCGGCTTCCTCGACGACTCGTTGGGTCAGGGCGAAGCGGCCAGCACGCCGCGTGGTTGGCGTGGGCACGCCCGGGCGTTGCGGGAGGGGCGGCTGTCGACCGGCGCGATCAAGGCGATCGGGGCCCTGGCTCTGGCCGCCTACGTCGTCTCCGGACGGGGCCTGGAGTCGTGGCGCTACCTCGCGGACATCGCTCTGCTCATTCTCGCCACCAACGCCTTCAACCTGCTCGACCTCCGGCCGGGGCGGGCGGAGAAGGGCCTTGCGCTGCTCGGCGTTGGGCTCTGCCTCGGAGCCTGGACCTTCGCGCCCCTGGACCTGCTCGGAATCTTCGCCGGCCCGGTGCTGGTCGGCGCCTGGTTCACCTTGCGTGAGCGGGCGATGCTGGGCGACACCGGCTCCAACCTGGTCGGCGCGATCGGCGGCGTCTGGTTGTTGACGACCCTGGGCGGGACGGGGCGGCTGATCGCCCTGGCGGCGGTCGTCGCCGTGACCGTTTTCGGCGAGTTGCGATCTATTTCGAGGACGGTCGACTCGGTTCCGCCCTTGCGCTGGCTAGACTCGCTCGGCAGAGAATGAGTCGGGCCAAACCAGGAGACACGCGCTTCATCTTCGTCACCGGCGGCGTCGTCTCGGCCCTCGGCAAGGGGATTGCCGCCGCCTCGATCGGCCGCCTGCTCGTCTCGCGCGGCTACCGGGTGCAGCTGCAGAAGTTCGATCCCTACATCAACGTCGACCCGGGGACGATGAGCCCCTTCCAGCACGGCGAGGTCTTCGTCACCGAGGACGGCGCCGAGACCGACCTCGACCTCGGCCACTACGAGCGCTTCACCGACGAGAACACCTCGCGGGCATCGAACGTCACCGCCGGCTCGGTCTACAACACGGTGATCAACCGCGAGCGGCGCGGCGACTACCTCGGCGCCACCGTGCAGGTGATCCCCCACATCACCGACGAGATCAAGAACCGCATCCTGATCGTCGCCGAGTCGCAGTCGGTCGACTTCGTCCTCACCGAGATCGGCGGCACGGTCGGCGACATCGAGTCGTTGCCCTTCCTCGAGTCGATCCGCCAGCTCTACACCGACCTGGGCCCGAAACGGGCGATGTTCATGCACCTGACCCTGGTGCCCTACGTCGGCCACGCGGGCGAACTGAAGACGAAGCCGACCCAGCACTCGGTCAACGAGCTGCGCCGCATCGGGATCCAGCCACACGCGCTGGTCTGCCGCTCCGAGAGCCGCCTCGATCGCGAGATCCGCGGCAAGATCGCCCTCTTCGCCAGCCTCCCGGTCGACGCCGTCATCTCCGCGCACGACGTCGACAACATCTACAAGGTGCCGCTGGTCTTCCGCGCCGAAGGCGTCGACGACCTCGTCCTCGATCACTTCGGCATGGAGGCACCCGGCTCGGACCTGAGCGAGTGGGAGGCGATGGTGCGCCGCGCCGACGAGGCGTCCGGCAAGGTGAGGATCGCCCTGGTCGGCAAGTACGTGCAGCTTGCCGACGCCTACAAGTCGGTGATCGAGGCACTCGAGCACGGCGGCTTCCACCATGGGGTGGAGGTCGAGGTCGAGCTGATCGACTCGGAGAACTTCGAGCCCGGGAAGCTGGAGGGCGTGGATGGTGTGCTGATCCCCGGCGGCTTCGGCGAGCGCGGCATCGAGGGCAAGGTGACAGCGGCGCGGATCGCCCGCGAGCGCTCGATCCCCTACCTGGGCATCTGCCTGGGGATGCAGATCGCGGTGGTCGAGTTCGCCCGCACCGTCGCCGGCATGGAGGGGGCCAACTCGTCGGAGTTCGATCCCGAGACGCCCTTTCCGGTGGTCGACCTGCTGCCCGAGCAGAAGGAAGTCTCCGACATGGGGGGCACGATGCGGCTCGGCGCCGATCCGGTGAAACTGCACGAAGGCACGCGGGCGCGGGAGATCTTCGGCGAGCAGGTCATCTACAAGCGGCACCGCCACCGCTACGAGGTCAACATCCAGCTTCGCCGCCGGCTCGAAGACGAGGGCCTGGTCTGCGGCGGCACCTCGCCGGACGAGCGCCTGGTCGAGATGATCGAGCTGCCCGACCATCCGTTCTTCGTCGCCTCGCAGTTCCACCCCGAGTTCAACTCCCGCCCCAACCGGCCAGAGCCGCTCTTCCGCGAGTTCGTCGGCGCTGCTTCTCGTCACGCTGGTGAGCGCCCAGCCGAAGGCGGAGAGATCGGGTCAAGCGATGCCCCCGTGTCCGAGATGGAGAGCGGTGACCTCGGCGTGCGTCACTCCGGCTGAGTTGGACCTTTAGCCTGTCCCCGTCGTGGGAGAGAGCGCCAGACTTCAGGAGACGTTTGTTCGGCTGTGCGAGATTCGCAGCCCGACCGGGGAGGAGCGCGAGGTCGCCGACACCCTCCTCGCCGAACTGCGGGCGCTCGGCCTGGAAGTGAGCGAGGACGATGTCGCCAGCGCCGCCGGTGCGGGGGCGGGAAACATCGTCGCCCGCTTGCCGGGTCGCCGCGATGACTGGGTGATGTTCTGCGCTCACATCGACACCGTTCCGCACGCCGGGCAAATCGAGGTTGTCGACGACGAAGGGGTTTTCCGCAGCCGCGGTGAGACGATCCTCGGCGCCGACAACAAGGCCGCCGTCGCCGTCTTCATCGAGCTGGTCGCCCGCCACGCCGCCGAGCCGCCGCCAATCGGGATCGAGCTGTTGCTGACCGTTGCCGAGGAGCAGGGCCTGCGGGGGGCTAAGGCATTCGACGCGAGCGCGCTGCGCGCCGACTGCGGCTTCGTCCTCGACCACGCCAGCGCGATCGGCGAGGTGATCGTCACATCTCCGACCCAGCAGCGGGTGATCGCTGACTTCTCCGGGGTCGAGGCGCACGCGGGCATTCGGCCGGAGGACGGCAACAACGCGATCGCTGCCGCGGCAGCGGCGATCTCCCGCATGGAATTGGGCCGGCTCGACGACGAGACCACCGCCAACGTCGGAGTGATCGCCGGCGGCACCTCGGGCAACGTCGTCCCCGGGCACTGCCGGGTCACCGCCGAGGCGCGCAGTCTCGGCGCCGACCGGGCGGCGGCGGTCGCCGGTGAGCTGACCGAGGCCTGCGCCTGGGGCGCCAGCGAGCACGGCTGCGATGTCGACGTGCGGGTCGAGGAGCTCTTTCGCGGTTACGAGATCACCAGCGGCTCGCGGTCGCTGGAGTTGGCCGAGGCGGGCTTGCGGAGCGCCGGCTTCGAGCCGCGGCGGACGGCGACCGGGGGCGGCAGCGACGCCAACGCGCTGATCGCCGCCGGCTTCGATTGCGTCCTGCTCGCCAACGGTACCGAGGCCAACCACACCGCGGACGAGAGCGTCTCCGCCCGCAACCTCGACGCGATGCTCGAGGTCTGTGAGGGCATCGTCGCCGCGGCCAGCGCCGAGACGCCCGCAGGGTGAGCGGCCGGCTGAAGCTGCGCCGCGGGGTCGTCGTCGGCGAGGAGCCGCTGACGGTCGAGGTGGACGGTGAGCGGCGCCCCGCCTGGGCGGACACGAACCTGCTGGGCGAGATGCGGGAGGGAGACGAGGTGATCGTCAACGTGGCGGCGCTCGATCTCGGGCTCGGCTCGGGCGGCTTCGACGTCGTCCACGTCAACCTCACCCGCGGCCTCGACGCGAGTGGCGAGAGCGACGAGCACGTGATGAAGCTCAACTACACCTCGCTGCAGCACCCGGTCGAGCCCGTCGAGCCTTCGGCGTGCGAGACCCACCGCACAGGTGGGAAATACAGGTGGGAACGGGTTGGTGCTTCCATGCCAGTCTTGGTCCTGCCGCTGCACGGCCACCTCGCGCCGGCCGCTTGGGCGGCAGCGCAGGCGCCGCCCCCCCAACCCCAACACGTTTTCCATCCCTGGGATGGAAAACGTGTTGGGGAGTTGGGGTTCAGGGTCGGCTACGTGCAGACCGGCGGCGGCGCCCTGCCCGGTTCACTCAGCCGCGACGTCGCCGAGTTGCGCCAGCGGGGGCTGCTCTGCGACCACATCACCGCCGCACCTGCATACGGCGGCGAGCGCGAGGCGCTTTCGGTCGCCGGCGCGCTTGACGCGGCAGCAAACAGCCTTGGCTGGGACGCTGCGCTCGTCGGCCCGGGCCCGGGAATCATCGGCTCCGACACTCGCCTCGGCCACGGCGGCTTGGCCGCTCTCGACAGCGCCCACGCCGCCCTGGCCCTGGGCCTGCCGACCCTCCTCTCACCACGTCTCTCTGAAGCCGACTCCCGCGAGCGCCATCGGGGCTTAAGCCACCACACGTTGACCGTGTTGGAGCTGTTGCTGGGTGGGGTCGGGGTGGTAGTGCCGTCGGGCAATTCCCAAGCGGCGGCGCAGCTAGCCGACGCGACAGGCGGTCGCCACAGGCTCCACGAAGCTCAGCCCGATGTCGCGGGCTACGCATCCTCGGGTTTGTCAGCTCGGACCATGGGACGTGGGCTTGACGAGGATCGCCTTTTCTTCGAAGCCGCCCTAGCCGCCGGTACCCACCTCGCCCGCGCTCGAACGTAAGTCGTCATATGGCCCCTCCCGCGAGGGCCGCCGCGACAGGACCCGCGGGCCGCTGCGCACGGTCCCTTGCGCTCCAAGGGCTACGCCCGCTCGAGGCGAACCACCCGCCATGGCCATCGCCGTCGCGCCACGACCGGAGACCGATGCCCGCTTCGAGGGGCTGGTCCTCGACTTCCTCTCCTACCTGGAGCTGGAGCGCGGTCTCTCCCGCAACACCCTCAATGCCTACCGGACCGACCTTCTCCAGTACGGCGATTACCTCTCCGCTCACCATCTCGACGCGCTCGAGGCGCGCCCGGCCGACGTCGGTGATTTCCTCGCCGACCTGGCAACCGGCAACGGCCGCCCCGCCTGCTCGGCGGCCACGGTGCACCGCAAGACCGCCTGCCTGCGCTCCTTCTACAAGCACCTGCGCCGCGACGAGTTGATCGGCGACGACCCGACCGCGGCGCTGAGCGCGCCCCGCCGGGCGAAGAAGCTTCCCCACGTCCTCAACTACGCCGAGGTGCAGAAGCTGCTCGCGGCACCGCGCGGCAGCGAGCCGACGACACTGCGCGACCGGGCCCTTTTGGAGGTGATGTACGCCTGCGGGCTGCGCGCCTCGGAGACGATCGGGTTGGAGATGTCGGACGTCGATCTTCACGAGGGGCTGTTGCGCGCGCGCGGCAAGGGCTCGAAGGAGCGGATCGTGCCGCTCGGCCGCAAAGCGATCGCGGCGATCTCCGCCTACCTGCGCAGCGGCCGGCCGAAGCTGGTCGGCGAGCGCCACGAGGTTCGCCTCTTCGTCAACTTCCGCGGCGGCCCGCTCAGCCGCCAGGGGCTCTACAAGATCGTCCAGCGCCACGCCCGCGACGCCGGACTCGCCGGCCGGATGAGCCCGCACACCCTGCGTCACAGCTTCGCCACCCATCTGCTGGCGGGCGGCTGCGATCTGCGGGCCGTGCAGGAGATGCTCGGCCACGCCGACATCGCGACCACGCAGATGTACACGCACCTTTCCGGCGAGAGGTTGAAAGAGGTCTATTTCCAAGCCCACCCGAGGGCGGTCGACGACTGACTCATCATCGTGTGGTTCCTTATTCGCCTATTAGGTGACTAAAGAACCACGCGATTGATAGAACCGGGCGCTGATGCCCGAGCTGCCCGAGGTCGAGACCGTCTGTCGCCAGCTCGAGCCCGAGCTGGAAGGGCGGCGAATCGAGTCGCTGGAGGTGCTCGACCCTCGCTGGTGCCGGCCGGTGGCGCCGGCCGAGCTGGAGGGGGCGGTCACGGGGAGGACGATCGAGCGGCTTGGGCGCCGGGGCAAGTACCTGTTGCTCGGCCTCGATGGCGGGCAGACCCTTGTGATGCACCTGCGCATGACCGGCAACCTGGTTCTGGTCGAGGGCGAGGGCAAGCTCGACCCCTCCGAGGGGATGCGGCTGTACGAGGGTGAGCGTTCGACCTCGGAGCGCCACCTGCGTGCCCGCTTCGTGCTCGACGACGGCCGCGAGGTCTGGTTCACCGACCCGCGTCGCTTCGGCGAGGCCCTGTTGCTCGACGACGACTCACTCGATGCGCATTTCGCTTCCCGGCTCGGGGTTGAGCCCTTCTCGTCCCAGTTCACTCCCGAGCTGCTGGGCGAGATCGCCGCCGGCCGCACGGCGCCGCTCAAGTCCTTCCTGCTCGACCAGAAGGGCATCGCCGGCGTGGGCAACATCTACGCCGACGAGGCGCTCTTCCGGGCGCGGTTGCACCCGCTCTCCCCGGCCGGCTCGATGAAGGCCGAGCACCTCGAGGCCCTGCGCGACGCCGTGGTCGCGGCGCTCGAGGCCGGGATCGATGGCGGCGGTGCCTCGATCGACGACTACCGCGACGGACGAGGCGAGAAGGGCCGCATGCAGGATGAGTTCCTCGTCCATACCCGCGAGGGCGAGCCCTGCCCGCGCTGCGACGGGACGATCGAGCGGATCGTCGTCTCCGGTCGCTCGACCTACTTCTGCCCGAGCTGCCAGGTGCGGCTGCGGCGCAAACCGAGGCGGCGTCGCCGTCCGGCGCGTCATTCACCTTAGGTGGATCATGGCTGGCAAGACGCTGAAGGCGGAGGCGATCGTCCTGCGCAGCATTCGCTATGGCGAGGCCGACCGCATCCTCCACCTCTATACGGCGCAGCGCGGGCGGGTGGGGGCGATCGCGAAGGGCGCGCGGCGGCCCAAGTCGCGCTTCGGCGGGCGCCTCGAGCCCTTCTTCCGACTCGACCTGCTGCTGCACGAAGGGCGCGGTGAGCTGCTCACCGTGACCCAGGCCGCCACGGTCGACGGCTACCCGCGCTTGCGTGCCTCCGGCGCGGGGCTGACCGCCGGAGCCCGTGCCTGCGACGCGGTCCTGCGCTTGCTCGACTCCGCCGAGTCCAACCCGCCTGCATACAATCTGCTCTGCCGTTATCTATCGCTGCTCGACGATCCGGCGGCCGGCGAGGCGGCTTCTCTCCAGACCGCGCTCGCCTTCCGGCTCAAGCTCGCCCTGGTCGCCGGCTTTTCGCCGGAGCTCGCTTCCTGCGCGCGCTGCGGCGAGGCCGAGCACCTGGTCGGCTTCTCGGGCGCGGCCGGGGGCGTCGTCTGCACGAGCTGCGAAGCCGGTTCGTTCCCACTCTCAGAAGCGGCGCACCGCTTCATGGTCGAGTCGATCGCCGCTCCGCTGGCGGAGGCCCCCGCGGCGGGAGAGCGCGAGCTGCGGCAGGTCGAGCGGGCGATCGGCGAGACCTTGGAGCATCACGCTCACGTTCAACTCCGCGCCGCGGCTTAG